>NZ_JAMBDT010000199.1:0-582 GCF_025143765.1 Gordonia sp. p3-SID1431 | reverse complement strand
ACTATCCCGGGGCGGTCACCGACCCCGACACCGGCGAACTGATCTCTGATGCCGAGGTCGCCGAAACCACCTACACCGTGCAACCGGACTCCGCCCAGCCGGTCACCGCGCGGCTGATCGTGCGTCGGGTCACAGCCCACCACCCCGCCGGCACCGACACGTTGATGCCTGCGTGGCGGTACCACTCGTTTTTCACCAACACCACCGACGACACCGTCACCGCCGACCTCATCCACCGCCGCCACGCCATCATCGAAACCGTGTTCGCCGACCTCATCGACGGACCACTGGCGCATCTGCCCTCCGGACGGTTCGGCGCCAACGCCGCCTGGCTCGCGCTGACCGCCATCAGCCACAACCTGATGCGCACCCTCGCCGCACTCACCAACACCCCCAGACTGCGAGCCGCGCGGGGCGCTACGCTGCGCCGCACACTCATCGCGATACCCGCCCGACTAGCCCGACCAGCACGAACACCGGTCCTGCACCTACCCCGACACTGGCCCACCCAACACGCGTTCACCGCGCTGTGGGCCGCGGTCAACACCACCTGACCTACCAACCACACCCGCCCACCCACCA
>NZ_JAMBDT010000198.1:0-626 GCF_025143765.1 Gordonia sp. p3-SID1431 | reverse complement strand
TCACCGGGGTCCACGCGTCGTCTCCGATCGCGGTGATGGCGCGGGTGATCGCGGTGTTGGTGCGCAGGACCAGCGAGAACGTCGCTGCGAGGCGTTGACAGGTACGCATCACCGCAGCGGTGCCATACGCCGAATCGCCACGGACGGTGATCTCCCCGCTCGCCCCACACCGGCGTGCGGTGGTCAGGGTTTCAGCGATCATTCTCGCTGCCCCGCTCCCGGAAGCGGTGCGCCCGGCGCGTAGCCAGGCGTTGGCGATCACCGGTTGATGCCCGGCTGCGGACAGGGTGGCGACCTGCGGGGACAACCCTTTGCGCAGGAGTTCACGCCCGGCGATTTTGGCGTGCCCGTAGGAGCCGCCTTCTTTCTGGTAGCCGTAGACCGGGCGTAGTAGCGAGTCAATGTCGACAAATACCCGGGACCCGTCGGTGGGCAGCAGACCCGCCGTGGCGCACATCGCCGGCAATGTGTGGGTCATCACCGCGTTGAGTGCTCGGGCGTGGCCGGGGGTGAACTCGCGCAGCGTTTGTCCGATCGTGGCTGGGGCGTACACGCGGTCGAACAGGCGGGTGTGCCCACCACTGCGGACCCTGCCGAGGTCGTCGATACTGTCAGCGCCGCAACAC
>NZ_JAMBDT010000197.1:0-626 GCF_025143765.1 Gordonia sp. p3-SID1431 | reverse complement strand
GCACCGGGGTCCAGGCGTCGTCGCCGATCGCGGTGATGGCGCGGGTGATCGCGGTGTTGGTGCGCAGGACCAGCGAGAACGTCGCTGCGAGGCGTTGGCAGGTGCGCATCACCGCGGCGGTGCCATAGGCGGCGTCGCCGCGCACGGTGATCTCCCCGCTCGCCCCACAGCGGCGTGCGGTGGTCAGGGTTTCAGCGATCATTCTCGCTGCCCCGTTACCGGAGGCGGTGCGCCCGGCGCGTAGCCAGGCGTTGGCGATCACCGGTTGATGCCCGGCTGCGGACAGAGTGGTGACCTGCGGGGACAGACCTTTGCGCAGGAGTTCACGCCCGGCGATTTTCGCGTGCCCGTAGGAGCCGCCTTCTTTCTGGTAGCCGTAGACTGGGCGTAGTAGCGAGTCAATGTCGACAAATACCCGGGACCCGTCGGTGGGTAGCAGACCCGCGGTGGCGCACATCGCCGGCAATGTGTGGGTCATCACCGCGTTGAGTTGCCGGGCGTGGCCGGGGGTGAACTCGCGCAGTGTTTGTCCGATCGTGGCTGGGGCGTACACGCGGTCGAACAGGCGGGTGTGCCCACCAGCGCGGACCCTTCCGAGGTCGTCGATACTGTCTGCTCCGCAACAG
>NZ_JAMBDT010000196.1:0-1268 GCF_025143765.1 Gordonia sp. p3-SID1431 | reverse complement strand
GCATGCGCCGCCCCTGGTGAGGTTGGCCATCGCGATCAAAGCATCGGGAGTGTGAAATCCGTATGACCGCTTTGTCAATGACCGCAGATGGCAGTTCGTCGCCTCGACTCGAGCGTTGCTCATCTGACACGTGACCGCGTTGTAGATTTGCACCTCTCGTTTACGGATACTCGGCGCCAAGGTGCGAATCTCGGGTATATCGCAGGCCTCTGCCTTCCTCAACCAGCGCCGCAACGGCGCCCAACATGAGGAGTACGCACCTGAAAGTATGTGCCTTATTTCTTCTTTCATCTGATACGCACGGGCCAGCACACTGTTGGCATCGGCGACCACGATGGACTGCAGCCGCTCTTGACTCTCGGTGAGGTTGTCAGGATTCTTCAACAACGCCCACCTCAATCGGCCGCGTTCCACCTTTGACAAGCCAGCTATCCGGCTCATCACCCGAGACCGGCATCGATCCAGCGCCTGATTGACCCACTGCAGCACATGAAATGGGTCCATACACCAGTACGCTCCCGGCGCCCGCTCGGCGAGGACCGCACCGATGTACTCGGCGCCATCAGCACTGATGTGGGTGATCTCGCCGGCTCGCACATCACCCAGTTCATCGAAGAACCGCTCGATGGTCGCCTTCTTGGCGCCCTCACCAGCCCACACCAACTGACCTGTGTCATGGTTGACCACGACGACCAAGTACCGGCGGCCCTTGCGATAGGCGATCTCATCGATACCGATGCGCCGCAACCCGTTCAAGCGTTTGGTGAGTCCGACATGATCGTCGACCACACGCTCGACGATACGAGACACCGTCCGCCAGGAGACCCGCAGGTAGGCGCTCACCGCGGTCATCGGGGCGTGCGCACACATCCACGCGACGGTGTCGTCAAACGCCCTGGTCATCTTCACTTCCGGACGTGCCCACGGAACCAACTCAGTCTTCACACCATGGCGAGGGCACCGCACACGCGTCGCGGGCAGCTCGAGGAAACACCGCCAGCCGCCCATATCCAGATGCCGCCACAACCGCGGTGCCGGCGGCTGATCGTAACCCGGGCAGCGCTTCTTGCACTGCGGACACCGTGATCGTGCGTTCTTGTGCAGTTCTAGTGTCGCCACCATGACGTGCCCGCGATCATCCTCATCGAACCTGACACCCACGACACGGGCACGCTCGATTCCAAGCAACTTCTGCAGTACTCTGACAGTGCGCAACGCCCACTCCTCTAGGTCTTTTTCTTCGCAAGTCAAAACCTAAGCGAGACTGG
>NZ_JAMBDT010000195.1:0-1287 GCF_025143765.1 Gordonia sp. p3-SID1431 | reverse complement strand
TGGCAGGTCCCCGATAGCCGGTCCAGGCAGTTCTAGAGCCAGTTTCTTCTAGCTGTCGGTCAGTCGATCTCGCAGCCCACAGGGTGGTGCTGGTGGGTGCATCGGGCAGCGTACTCGGCCGGGGTCTGGTAGCCCAGCGCCGAGTGGCGGTGCCGGTGGTTGTGGTCGTCTTTGAAATCGTCGATCACCACGCGAGCTTCGAGCAGGGTGGGCCAGCAGTTGCGGTTCAGGCACTCGTCGCGAAGCCGGTTGTTGAACGATTCGATGAACCCGTTGTTCCACGGCGTGCCGGGCGGAATATAGGAGATGCCTACCGACCCTGCACAGAACGCCTGCAGGGCCTCTGAGATGAACTCAGGGCCGTTGTCCATGCGTAGCACCATGGGTGGGCCACCCCAGATCGCGAAGGTCTTCTCCAATTCCTCGACCAACCGGTCGGCGGTGATCGAGCGATCCACGATGTTGAGCAACGACATCCGGGTGTGTTCATCGACCATTGATGCGATCTTGACCTTCTTGCCATCCACGGTCGAGTCAAACTGAAAGTCCAATGCCCACACCACCTTCGGCGCATCCGCCGCCACGATCGGCACTGACGATTGCCCGGCTCGTTTGCGCCGCGGCGCCCGGCGCACCTGCAGGCCCTCCTCCGTCCACAGCCGATGCACCTTCTTCTTGTTCACCTCGATACCGTCGTCGAACCGCAGGTGCGCCCACGCCCGCCGGAACCCGTGTCGCGGGTGCTTGCGGGCGTAGGTGCGTAGCTGTGCACGCATACCAGCGTCCGGGTCGGCCGGTGTCTGAGCCAACGGCAGACGCCGGTAGGTAGACCGTGAAAGCCCAACAACCCTGCACGCCATACGTTCTGACATGTTCTTCACGTCTTTGAGCATGTCGATCGCGGCGCGTTTGGCGGTCGGGCTCAGAATTTTCCCTTGGCGATCTCCCGCAGCGCGTCTTTCTCCAACTCGGCGTCGGCGAGCAGGCGCTTGAGCCGGCCGTTCTGCTCGCGTAGCTCCTTGAGTTCCTTGGCGGCATCAGCGTCCATACCGCCGTACTGGCGGCGCCAGTTGTACAACGTGGCCGCCGACACCTCGAGGTCGGCGGCGATCTCCTCGCCGTTCTTGCCCTCGGCCGCCAGTTCATCGGCTCGGCGCAACTTGCGCACGATGTCCTCAGCCGAGTGACGCTTCCGTCCCGCCATGATCCCTATCGTCCCTTCTCCGCCCTCAACAGGGCAATCAGGACTCTAGAACCACCCGGACCGGTTCACGGGGGACACGCCAC
>NZ_JAMBDT010000194.1:0-1300 GCF_025143765.1 Gordonia sp. p3-SID1431 | reverse complement strand
TAAGAAAATCGACCCAGAGGTCCGTTCGAGGGCCTTGCGGCTGCTGGAGGCCCACGGCGGCGAGTACACGTCGTTGACTGCCGCTGCCGAAGCGATCGCCAAGCAAGTCGGTGTCGGCGGGGAGACGGTACGCCGCTGGGCCGTGCAGGCCCAAGTCGATGCCGGCGCCCGCTCCGGGACCACCTCGAAGGAGTCCGCCGAGATCAAGCGCCTCAAGGCGGAGAACAAGCAGCTGCGAGAGGACGTTGCCATTCTGAAAGCAGCGACGACTTTCTTCGCGGGGGAACTCGACCCCCGCAACCGATGATCGTGGCGTTCATAGATCAGATGCGTGCCAACGGTTTTGCGGTCGAGTCGATCTGCCGGGTCATGCGTGAGCAGGGCTGCCAGATTGCCGCACGAACCTACCGGGCATGGCGATCACGCACGCCTGCCGCACGGACGGTCTCCGATGCCCACGTCGTCGATGCGGTGCGCACCGTGGTCTGGCGTACCGGTGACGACGGCCGGCGGAAGATGACTCCGGAGGGCCTCTACGGGCGGGTGAAGATGCGCGCCCATCTGCACCGCACAATGCTGCCGGGGGTGTCGTATGGTGCTGTTGATCGAGCGATGAAGACACTAGGCCACAATGGGATTCGAAGGTCCAAGGGAGTCCGCACTACCGTCCGCTCCGCTGATGGTGTGCGCGCGGAGGATCTGCTGAACCGACAGTTCAGTGCTGCCGAACCGAACCGGGTCTGGGTGACCGATTTCACCTACTGCCGGACCTGGGCTGGGTGGGTGTACGTGGTGTTCATCATCGACGTGTTCTCCCGTCGAATCGTGGCGTGGCATGCGTCGACTTCGAAGACGGTGGAGTTGGTCACGGTCCCGCTTCGGATGGCACTGTGGCAGCGCAATCGGGAAGGGCATCCGGTGAAAGCTGCTGAGCTGATTCATCATTCGGATGCCGGCAGTCAGTACACATCAGTTACACTGACTGAGCGTCTGCGACTGGAAGACATCGCAGCGTCGATCGGATCGGTCGGGGACGCCTACGACAACGCGATGGCCGAGTCGGTGAACGGCTTGTACAAGACCGAGTGCATCCGGACCACGATCTTCCACTCCGGCCCGTACCGGACGATCTCCGACGTCGAGTTCGCGACCGCTGGTTGGGTCGACTGGTACAACAACAGCAGGTTGCACTCGAGTATCGGCCAGATTCCCCCGACCGAGTTCGAAACGCTCCACTACGCTGGCCTCGGACCCGAGGACCAGCCCACATTGGAGGCGGCACAAAACCTAGGGTGATTCA
>NZ_JAMBDT010000193.1:0-1300 GCF_025143765.1 Gordonia sp. p3-SID1431 | reverse complement strand
TGAGCCTCCCCAGTTTGAGTGGACACCGAGATAGTGGGGCCAGGGGTCCTGCTGGAAGGATGTCGACATGTCCAGGAGGCGGTCGTTTACGCCGGAGTACAAGGCTCAGGCTGCTCGTCGGGTGATTGATGGTGGTCGGCCGATCACCGAGGTGGCTCGGGAACTCAATGTGCATGAGAATCTGCTGGGCAAATGGGTTCGGGCTGAGCGGCTTCGAGACGGCGTCGCCGATGATGTTCGCAAGGTGCCGCCCGACCAAGATCTGTCGGCGAGTGAACGCTCAGAACTGACCAGGCTGCGTGCCGAACTCGCCGAGAAGGACCGTGATATCGCATTCCTGAAAAAAGTATCGGCGTACTTTGCGGCGCAGCATCATCGGTGAGTCGTTTCGAACTCATCGCCGCGGAGTGCGCCAACCACGACGTGACGAAACTTGTTGCTCTCCTGGGTGTGTCGCGGTCCGGATTCTACGCGTGGGCAGATCGGCAACATCGTGTCGAGTTGACGCCCCGACAGCAGCGGCGCCGGGATCTGGAAGTGAAGATTCTGGCGCACTGGCAGGCCTCGCGACGCATCTACGGTTCACCGCGCATTACCGCCGATCTGCACGCTGAGGGGGTGGCGGTCTCGGAGAACACCGTCGCCAAGATCATGGCCGAGATGGGCATCGAGGGCATCAGTCCGCGCACGTTCAAGGTCAGGACCACCCAGGTCGATCCGGCCGCGTCGTTCCCGCCGGACCGGGTCGGCCGCGATTTCGATCGCGGCGGCATCAACCTGGTCTGGACCTCCGATATCACCTATCTGACCTGCGGCGAAGGGGACGCCTACCTGTGCGCGATCCGAGACGAGCACTCGCGTCGAGTGCTGGGCTGGTCGCTGGCAGATCACATGCGCACCGAGCTCGTCGAGGACGCGGTGGATGCTGCAGTGCTCACTCGTGGCGGTTCGGTGGCCGGCACCATTCTGCACAGCGACCGAGGCGGTCAGTACACCAGCTACGACATGGCTTCAGCGTGCCGTCGACATGGTTTGCAACGCTCGATGGGCGCGACCGGCATCTGCTGGGACAACGCCGGCGCCGAGTCGTTGTGGTCAACGGTCAAACACGAGAACTACAAGCGCCACGCGTACGGCAGCTACGCGAATCTTGCTGCCGGACTTGACAATTACATCCGATTCTACAACCATGACAGAAGGCATAGCTCGCTAGGGATGGTCTCACCTATCGACTTCGAAATCAGATCACACACAAGTCAGCAAACAAGCTAACCGTGTCCACTTTTTCAGGGGAACCTCA
>NZ_JAMBDT010000192.1:0-1362 GCF_025143765.1 Gordonia sp. p3-SID1431 | reverse complement strand
GAGGATGCCGATGAGCCGGTTGGCGAGCGCACGCAAGGCTTGGGGGTGGGACTTCTTCTGATCTCGCAGGCTGTCGTAGTAGACGCGGGCGCCGGGACTGCCGGTCAGCGCGCTTTGCGCCATCGCCATGGCGGCGGCGTTGAGGCGGGTGTTGCGGATATGGCGGGCCAGCACGACGTGCCCTTTGCCTGAGGCGATGGTCCGTGGTGAGGTGCCGGCATAGTTTCTGCGAGACTTGGCGGTGGCATAGCGTTCGGGGTCGTCCCCGAACTCGCCAAGCATCCGGGCGCCGGTGATGTCACCGACTCCGGGCATGGACAGGTAGATCTCGGCGTCCGGATGCGCTCTAAAAGACTGGGCCATACTGGTTTCCAGTTGATCAATTTGGGTGTTGAGCGTCGTCAGCATGTTCACCGTCACGGTCACGGTCGCCGCATACGCTGCGGTAAGTGCCTCCGGTGCGCTCAGATGACCGCCCCCACGCAGGGCCTGCTGGATCTCGCGGGCACGGGTATCGGTATTGCGTTGGCGGCCACCCTGTTTCAGAGCTGATCGGATCGCCGCGACCGTCAGTGCCGCTCCCTGTCGTGGGGTGGGAGCGCGACGCAACACCGCCAGGCAGTCTTTGTGGGCGAGGTCGCCGCCGAAGGCATCGACCGCGGCCGGATAGTAGGCGCCCAGTTGAGCGCGCAACACGTTCTGTTGTGCTGAGCGCGCCCACACCAGATTCTGATGCGTACGGGCCATCACCGTGATCGCCTTGACCTCGACGGTGTCGGCGGCGACCAATCGATGATTGTGCCGGTCGGTCCGCACCAGATCAGCCAGCGTTTTCGCGTCAGCCTTATCGGATTTGGTGCCCCCGACATGGTGGCGGTCGCGGTACCGCGACACCGACAACGGGTTGATCGCATACACCTGATAGCCCGCGGCGACCAGGGCGGCGACCCACATGCCGTGATCGGTTTCGATCCCCACCACCACCTCAGAGGGGTCGTGGGCGAACCGGGCGAGCAGGTCATGCATCGCCGTCACGCCGGCCGCGTTCTCGGGTAGTCGGCGGGTGGCCAGGGTGGTGCCGTGTTCATCCATCACGCACACGTCGTGATGATCCGACGCCCAGTCGTTGCCCACACAGATCATGTCGGTCGTTCACCTCGTCTTCGGTCGTCTCGATCGATCGTCGGTGTGAACCTTGGGGTGATCACCCTTGACGCGGCCTAATGGATCAGTGCTCACCCCACATGGTTCAGGGGGCACGACATCCCAGAAGCGTTCTAGCGGGTGATCCTTACCCGGCCGGGCCACGGTCTTCGTGTAGAAATCCGACACCGTTTCAGGGTCTCGGAGTGGTCACCGGCC
>NZ_JAMBDT010000191.1:0-1384 GCF_025143765.1 Gordonia sp. p3-SID1431 | reverse complement strand
TGTGGATCTCCTGACCTGAAAGTGGGCGGTTTTCGGTCAGTTTCGATGTGGAAGTTCCGGGCATGCGCCACCCCTGGTGAGGTTCGCCATCGCGATCAAAGCGTCAGGTGTGTGAAATCCGTATGACCGCTTCGTCAATGACCGCAGATGGCAGTTCGTTGCTTCGACTCGCGCGTTGCTCATCTGACACTCGACCGCGTTGTAGATTTGCACCTCACGTTTACGGATACTCGGCGCCAGGGTGCGAATCTCGGGTATATTGCAGGTCTCCGCCTTCCTCAACCAGCGCCGCAACGGCGCCCAACACGAGGAGTAAGCACCTGAAAGTATGTGCCTTATCTCTTCTTTCATCTGATACGCACGGGCCAGCACACTGTTGGCATCGGTGACCACGATGGACTGCAGCCGCTCCTGACTCTCGGTGAGGTCGTCAGGATTCTTCAACAACGCCCACCTCAATCGGCCGCGTTCCACCTTCGACAAGCCGGCTATCCGGCTCATCACCCGAGACCGGCACCGGTCCAACGCCTGACTAACCCACTGCAGCACATGGAATGGGTCCATACACCAGTACGCCCCCGGCGCCTGCTCAGCGAGGACCGCACCGATGTATTCGGCCCCATCAGCACTGATGTGAGTGATCTTGCGTGCTCGCACGTCACCCAGTTCGTCGAAGAATCGCTCGATGGTCTCCTTCTTGGCGCCCTCACCCGCCCACACCAACTGACCTGTGTCATGGTTGACCACGACGACCAAGTACTTGCGGCCCTTGCGATAAGCGATTTCATCGATGCCGATACGCCGCAACCCGTTCAAGCGTTTAGTCAGTCCGACATGGTCGTCGACCACGCGCTCGACGATACGAGACACCGTCCGCCAGGAAACCCGTAGATAGGCACTCACCGCGGTCATCGGGGCGTGCGCGCACAGCCATGCGACGGTGTCGTCGAAAGCCCTGGTCATCTTCGCTTCCGGACGTGCCCACGGAACCAACTCAGTCTTCGTACCATGGCGAGGACACTTCACGCGGTTGGCGGGCAACTCGAGGAAGCATCGCCAGCCACCCATGTCGAGATGTCGCCACCGTCGCGGTGCCGGTGGCTGATCGTAACCAGGGCACCGCTTCTTACACTGCGGGCACCGTGATCGTGCGTTCGCGTGCAGCTCCAGTGTCACCACGATGACCTGCCCACGATCATCCTCATCGAACCTGACACCCACGACACGGGCACGCTCGATTCCCAGCAACTTCTGCAGTACTCTGACAGTGCGCAACGCCCACTCCCTTAGGTCTTTGTTTTCGCAACTCAAAACCTAAGCGAGACTGGGCGTTGCGTGCGTTAGGCTCGCGAGAAGACACCCACTTTGGCGTCAGAAGAGCCAC
>NZ_JAMBDT010000190.1:0-1446 GCF_025143765.1 Gordonia sp. p3-SID1431 | reverse complement strand
GGGCTGGAAGCTGGACCCGACGGCGGCTGTGCCGCCGCTCCAGCGGCTCGCGATGAAGGCGAACGGACAGGACGAACAGCCGATGCCCATGGGGCCTCGGCCGTTCGGCGTTGCGGTGGATCTCTCTGAGACGCGGCCCTTCTGGCTGCGTCCGTCGCCGACACTGCTGTCGGGATCCCCGGAATGGCCCGCTGTGGGCCTGGTGAAGGCCGCGAAGCGATCCGGCAAGTGGCTGACGCCCGTTGCGGCCCGCCAGACCGTCTACGGCCGTTCTGGGCACGGAAAGAGCGTGCTGCTCAACGAGTACGTCGTGCAGCAGCTCCGTCTCGGTGCTCGGGTGCTGTTCGTCGACGGCAAGGGAGCGAACAAGGACGCGATCGAGCTGTTCGCGAAGGCCGAAAAGGCCGGCCTCGTCGGCGCCCACCAACAGCGTTGGTGGCGGACCGACGGCGGCGATGCGTTCAGTCTGCTGCGCGGCCTGGATGCCTTCCAGCAGCTCGACAGCCTGAAAACGATGCGCCAGGCCCAGGTCGGTGACGGGAAGGTCAACTCGCACTACGAGGACAACGCGGTCAAGGGCTGGGCGTTCGCGCTCCAGGCGCTCGCCGCTGAAAAGGCCGGCGAGGCTCCGAGCCTCGGCGAACTGCGGGAGCGGTTGATGGGCCTCGACCAGGAGCTGCAGGAGGTCATCGACAAGTCGGGCACGACGGTCGGCACCGTCGCCAGCGACACCCTCGACCACGTGACGCGGTCGATGCTCGGCAACTGGGAGGCGGAGTCCCCGGCTGGCTGGTCGCCGGTGCCGGGTACCGGCGTCGACGGCTGGCGGCTGGCGATCGTCTCGGCTCCCGCCGCGAGCGACGCGGGCCGCGCCGCGACCGCGGGCACCCTCTACCGCCTCGCGGTCGAGGCTGCTCGGGCCACCGACGCCGCGAAACAGCGTGAGCCACTGGTCATCGTGATCGATGAGGCGGCGTCGGTGTTCAAGTCGGCGCAGGCGCGCAGCGCCATCGAGACCCTGGTCGCCCAGGGTCGCTCGGCGGGGTACTCGATCACGCTGGCCTTCCAGGACCCCGGCCAGCTCGACGCCGAGACTGGCGGGGACCACTTCCGGCGCATGGTCGAGACCAACAGCGAGCTGGTGTGGCTCGGTCCGATCGCGGGCGCGGCCCGCGTCCTGGAGTTGGGCGGCAACAAGTTTGGCAACGAGGCGACGCGCCCCGGACTCGGGTCCGAGGGCAGCACGTCGGTGCGTGCGCAGTCGGGTTACGGAGTCAGCCCCACGGTGATCGAGCGGTTACCGCTCTGGTCGTGGGGCGTGTACTCGCGCGGCCGGTGGACCGGAGTGATGGTCCCGCCCTCCTGATTTCTATGGGTCGCCCTGCGGAAAATCCTCTGGTCATCACAACCACACCCCCAAGAGCGGTTTTCCCAGGTCGCACCCCC
>NZ_JAMBDT010000019.1:0-59548 GCF_025143765.1 Gordonia sp. p3-SID1431 | reverse complement strand
GCTGAGCATCACCGTCTGGGCCGACCGGCCGATGTGGCCGGAGGCGTCGTAGAGGTCGGCGAAGGTGCTGCCGAACCCGTCCGGACCGGCGATCATGTGGGCGTCGATGCCGACCCACGGTCCGCTCGGGACGCGCGTCAGGTGCACGGTGGTGTCGGTGTTCATCCACGTCCACCGATTCGGGCGGAGTCGGGTGCCCAACCCGTTGGCGACGTCGATGACGGTGAACACCGACTCCAGGTCCTCGGTCTTCTCGCCGGCGACGAGCGGGATCGCCGGCCGCAGCCACACCGCGGGAGTCGAGCCGTTGCGCCCCTCGGCCCGGACCGACTCGATGGTGCCGATGAACCCGAGGGTGCCCCAGTCGACCGCCTCGCCGTTGTCGTCGGAGAAGCCGATCACCGCCTTCGACTCGTCCGGTCCGGGCGTCAGGGGATCGGGACCGTTCGCGATCTCGGCGGTGTCGGCGACGCGGAGCCGCCACCCCACCGAGCGGGCGGCGGCACGGAACGTTCCGTCGGTCTGCTGCACCTGCAGTTCGGTCTCGACGAGGCTGATCTGGCGGCCCGGCCGCACGACCCGGGCGGCGACCCGGTTGACGCCCAGCCCGACCGGGCCGAGGATCTCGGTGGTCACACGCGTGAAGTGCTGAGCCGGGTCGGGCTGGCACCGCAGCAACGACCGCATCAGCAGGGCCGACGGGGGACCACCGTGCTGCATCGTCGGCGACCACACGCTCAGCGTCGCCTCGGTCGGGCGGAAGTACTCGAAGTCGCCCTCGTCACGGGCAGCATCCGACGGGGCATCGATGGGTTCGTAGTACGAGTTCTCCACCCGAGTCACTCTATGACTGCCAACATAATGGGTCGGGGCGGGGGCGTCCCGCGGACGTCGGGACTGCTCAGGCCGCGAAACCCGCCGGGGGACCGGGGTACGGCGGGATGACGCCCCCGAACTCCGGACACCGGGCGCGGTGCTCACAGAACTTGCACGACCACGACTTCTTGGGCCGGAAGTCGCCCGAGGCGACGGCGGTGCGGATCGCCTGCCAGATCGCGCGCAGGGTGCGCTCGAAGCGGAGCAGCTCGTCACGGTCCGGGCGGTAGATCAGCTGTTGCCCGTCGGAGAGGTACATCAGCTGCAACCGGGCGGGAACGACTCCGCGGGTGCGCAGGATCGCGAGCGCGTAGAACTTCATCTGGAACAACGCCTTGGCTTCGTACGCCTCACCCGGCGACCGCCCGGTCTTGTAGTCGACGACGCGTATCTCGCCGGTCGGCGCGACGTCGATGCGGTCGATGAACCCCCGCATGAGCATGTCGTCGGCGTCGATCTCGACGTGTTCCTCCACCGCGTCGGCGTCGAAGGCGGTCGGGTTCTCCATCGTGTAGTAGGTGGCGATGAGCTTGTGCGCATCGGCGAGGAACGCGGCCTGGCCACCTTCGCCGATGACCTTCGCGAGCTCGGGGTCGCCCTCGCACATCGCGGCCCAGGCGCCTTCGACCAGCAACTCGGCCGAGTCCTGCGTGCGGAGCTCGGCCGGGAGGTCGAACAGATTCTCCAGCGCGGCATGGACGACGGTGCCCCTGGTCTGCGCGGTGGTGGGGGTCTCCGGGAAGCGGTCGATCGCACGGTAGCGGTAGAGCAGCGGGCACTGCTTGAAGTCCGCGGCGCGGGACGGCGACAGCGCCAGCGGGCGCCCGACGATCCCTCGCGCATCCGCGTCGGGGCCGTCCGGGGTCCCTGTCGGGGTCGTGCTGGGGGAGGCGTCTCCGACTCCGGTCATCGTGCTCACCCTTCGCAGGGTAGGCGCCGGGCCCGACAGTCCGAGGTCCCGACACTCGGGTCCGCTCGCCGGCCACCCGGGCGGCGCCCTCCCCGCAGTGACACGAGGCAGGACCGGCCCACCTCGTCGGGTAACGTCCACACGGCCCACGAACCCCTGCGCCGAGTCGCGCGGGTTCGGATCGTTCACGAGAGGAAGCACACGTGCCCACCACCGGACCGTTCGTCGTCGGCGACCGGGTTCAGCTGACCGATGCCAAGGGGCGCAAGTTCACGGTGCTGCTCGACGAGGGAAAGCAGTTCCACACCCACCGCGGTGCCATCTCCCATGACGACCTCATCGGTTCGCCCGAGGGCAGCATCGTCTCCGCGACCAGCGGTACCCAATATCTGGCGCTGCGCCCGCTGCTCGTCGACTACGTTCTCTCGATGCCGCGCGGGGCCCAGGTCATCTATCCCAAGGACGCCGCCCAGATCGTGCTCGAGGGCGACATCTTCCCGGGCGCCCGCGTCCTCGAAGCCGGTGCCGGCTCCGGGGCGCTGACGTGTTCGCTGCTGCGCGCGGTCGGTGCCGACGGAGAGGTTGTCTCCTTCGAGATCCGGGATGACCACGCCGAGCACGCGATCCGCAACGTCGAGACCTTCTTCGGGGGACGGCCGGACAACTGGCACCTCACCGTCGACGATCTGGCGAACGTGGATCGGGACGAACGGTTCGATCGCGTCATCCTGGACATGCTCGCGCCCTGGGAACCGCTCGACGTCGTGCGGACCGTGTTGAAACCAGGCGGGGTCTTGACGGTCTACGTGGCGACCGTCACCCAGTTGTCCCGGGTGATGGAGGCCCTGCGCGAGCAGGAGTGCTGGACCGAGCCCCGGGCCTGGGAGACGCTCCTCCGCGAGTGGAGCGCGGTGGGCCTCGCGGTGCGTCCCGAGCACAAAATGCAAGGCCACACGGCTTTTCTGATCACGGCCCGGCGCCTTGCCGACGGCACCACCACACTGCGTCCGCAGCGCCGTCCGAGCAAGGGCTGAGCCCGGTCGCGGAGCAACGGCTCGTCGCCGAGCTGTGCGGTGAAACATCGCGAATACGTTGCGAAGACGCACATTTAACACACCGTCAACACCGGCGATTGCGCGGTGGACGGCGATTCGCCGTCTCGGCCGGTAGCGTAGGGATACGGCGCGAGCATTCCGATCGAGGGATCGGGTGATTGCCGGCGAGAGGAGTCAGCAATGACCGAATCTGACCGCCACGACGCACTGGGGGACCGCGCGGTTCCCGAGGGCGCCAGTGCATCCGACGAGGGCTTCGTCCCCGCCTACACTCCGCCCCCGCCGCGGAGCGGCACCGAGTCGCCGCTGTCGCGGAGCGGCCCGGACTCGTCTGCGCGCGGCGCAGCCGGCCGGCCGGCCGGGGATCTCCAAGAGCGGGTGGACAGCCTCACCGCACGCAACGCGAAGCTGCTCGACACCCTCAAGGAAGCCCGACAGCAACTCGTCGCTCTCCGCGAGGAGGTCGACCGTCTGGGTCAGCCGCCGAGCGGGTACGGCGTCCTGCTGGACGTGCACCCCGACGCCACCGTCGATGTGTTCACCTCGGGCCGCAAGATGCGCCTCACCTGTTCGCCCAACATCGACACCGACCTGCTGACCAAGGGGCAGACCCTGCGTCTGAACGAGGCCCTGACCATCGTCGAGGCCTGTGAGTTCGACACCGTCGGCGAGATCAGCACGCTGCGCGAGGTGCTCGGTGACGGCAAACGCGCCCTGGTCGTCGGTCACGCCGACGAGGAGCGGGTGGTCTGGCTGGCCGAACCGCTGCTGGGCGAGGTCGACGGTGAGGACGGCCTGCGTCGCAAGCTGCGTCCCGGCGACTCACTGCTCATCGACACCAAGGCCGGGTTCGCGTTCGAGCGGGTGCCCAAGGCCGAGGTCGAGGATCTCGTCCTGGAGGAGGTCCCGGATGTCGGTTACGAGGACATCGGTGGCCTGGGCCGCCAGATCGAGCAGATCCGCGACGCCGTCGAACTCCCGTTCCTGCACAAGGACCTGTTCCGCGACTACCAGCTGCGTCCCCCGAAGGGCGTGCTGCTTTACGGTCCGCCCGGCTGTGGCAAGACGCTCATCGCCAAGGCCGTGGCCAACTCCCTGGCGAAGAAGATCGCGCAGGTGCGCGGCGACGACGCCAAGGAGGCGAAGTCGTACTTCCTGAACATCAAGGGCCCCGAGCTGCTCAACAAGTTCGTCGGTGAGACCGAACGGCACATCCGGCTGATCTTCCAGCGGGCGCGCGAGAAGGCTTCGGAGGGCACGCCGGTCATCGTCTTCTTCGACGAGATGGACTCGATCTTCCGCACACGCGGGTCGGGCGTCTCCTCGGACGTGGAGACCACCGTCGTCCCGCAGCTGCTCAGTGAGATCGACGGCGTCGAGGGCCTCGAGAACGTCATCGTGATCGGTGCGTCGAATCGCGAGGACATGATCGACCCCGCGATCCTGCGCCCGGGGCGCCTCGACGTGAAGATCAAGATTGAACGTCCCGACGCCGAGTCGGCGATCGACATCTTCTCCAAGTACCTCACCGAGGAGCTGCCCATCCACGCCGACGACATCGGCGAGTTCGGGGGCGATCGCACGGCCTGTGTCAACGCGATGATCGAGAAGGTCGTCGAGCGGATGTACGCCGAGAGCGAGGACAACCGGTTCCTCGAGGTCACCTACGCCAACGGCGACAAAGAGATCATGTACTTCAAGGACTTCAACTCCGGCGCGATGATCCAGAACGTCGTCGACCGGGCGAAGAAGTACGCGATCAAGTCGCAACTGGACACGGGTGCACCGGGTCTGCGCGTCCAGCATCTCTTCGACTCCATCCTCGACGAGTTCGCGGAGAACGAGGACCTGCCCAACACGACCAACCCCGACGACTGGGCCCGGATCTCGGGCAAGAAGGGCGAGCGGATCGTCTACATCCGCACGCTGGTCACGGGCAAGAGTGCGGGCGCGAGCCGGGCCATCGACACCGAGACGAACACGGGTCAGTACCTGTAGCGACAGTGGTCTCGACCGAGCAGACAGCCGACTCCCACGGGGTCGGCTGTCTGCTCGACAGAACCGCGTGAACAGCGCCGTCAAGCACTAGAGTTGTCGGCGATGAACAGCACATCGATGGCGCGTGGACGAGTGATCGTCGACGGTGGGGCGCCGCATCCACTGGGCGGCGCTCCGCGCATCACCCTGGGGCGTGAGCCCGACAACGACATCGTGATCAACCATCCGATGGTGTCGCGTCGGCATCTCGCCATCGAGTGGCGCGGTACGGCCTGGTGTCTCGTCGACATCGGCAGCACCAACGGCTTCTTCGTCAACGGCCGGCGGATGGCCGAGTTCGTGGTGCCCGGTACGACCCAGGTACGCCTCGGCGACGTGAACACGGGTCCGGTCGTCGACCTCGTGGTCGACGTGCCCGCATCCGGCGGCCGACCGCCCTCGAGTGGTCCCGGGCGCAGCGTGCCGTCCCGGCCGGGTCCGCCGGTCTCGCGTCCGATGCAGTCGGGCTACCCGCCGTCAGGTCCTCGCTCGGCGGGGTTCCCGGGCGCGGGCGTCCCGGCCTCCGGGCAGATGCCCGCCCACGCGCCGGGCGGACGACAGTACCGAGTGGACCCGATGCCGCAGGAAGTCCTGAGCGCGCCGCATCTGCAGGCGCTGCAGCAGAACGTGTCGGCCGTCTACCGCCTGCCCGGCGCGCCGACACCGCCCGAGCGCGAGTCGATCTCGCTCCGCGGAGTCCAGCGGATCGGACGCACGCCCGACAACGACATCGTCGTCAGCGACGTCCTGGCGTCCCGGCACCACGCTCAGGTGTCCAGCCGCGGGGCGGCCCTCGTGATCGAGGACCTCGGCAGCGTCAACGGAACCTTCGTCAACGGCCGGCGGGTGTCGAGCGCGCAACTGACCGACGGCGACGTCGTCACCATCGGAAACAGCGACTTCGTGGTGTCCGGCGGCACGCTGATGCGCGGGCAGGAGAGCGCCGCGGTCGCCGACGGCCTCCACGTCCACGGGGTCAGTCTCGTCGTCGACGGCGGGAAGCGTCTGCTCGCCGACGTGGACTTCAGCGCCAGTCCGGGCACGCTGACCGCGGTGATCGGCCCCTCGGGCGCGGGTAAGTCGACGGTGTCGAAGATCGCGGCCGGACTCAACTCACCGACGAGCGGCCTGGTCACCTTCGAGAGCCGCAACGTCCACGCCGAATACGACGCTCTGCGCACCCGCATCGGTATGGTGCCGCAGAAGGACGTCCTGCACCACAAGCTCACGCTGCGGCAGGCGTTGCGCTACGCCGCGGAACTGCGCCTGCCACCCGACCTCTCGAAGGCCGATCGGGACCGGGTCATCGACGGGGTGCTCAGCGAGCTGCAGCTGACCGAGCACGTCGACACCCGCGTGGAGAAGCTGTCCGGCGGCCAGCAGAAGCGCGCGTCGGTCGCGATGGAGTTGCTGACGGGTCCGTCACTGCTCATCCTCGACGAACCGACCTCCGGTCTCGACCCCGCACTCGACCGCCAGGTGATGGCCACCCTCCGCCGGCTCGCCGACGCCGGGCGTGTGGTCCTCGTGGTCACGCACTCGCTGACCTATCTGTCCATGTGCGACCAGGTGCTGCTGCTGGCGCCCGGCGGCAAGACGTCCTTCTGCGGCCCGCCCGGACAGGTCGAGGGGGAGATGGGCACCTCCGACTGGGCAGAGATCTTCGCGTACGTCGCCGATCAGCCGGACACCGCACACATGCGGTACCTGGACCGGCACCGCCGAGCGCCGAATCCGCCGCCGCCCCAGCGTCCCCCCGGTCCGCCGATACCGGTGCCGCACACGAGCTTCACCCGCCAGTCGTCGACCATCGCCCGACGCCAGGTGCGGCTCATCTTCGCCGACGTCGGCTATCTCGTCTTCCTCGTGCTGCTACCCGTCGTGCTCGGCCTGCTCACCTTGGTGATCCCGGGTTCGAGCGGGTTCGCCCGCCTCGAGGTGATCCCGAACGCGCCGCCACCGAAGGACGGCGCGGAGGCGATTCAGATCCTCGTCGTGCTCGTCGTCGGGGCCGCGTTCATGGGGGCCGCGCTGACCGTGCGCGATCTCGTCGGGGAGCGCGACATCTTCGAACGCGAGCGCGCCGTCGGGTTGCGGCCCGGCGCATACCTTTTCGCCAAGATCGTGGTGTTCTTCGTCGCCGCGGTGCTGCAGACGATCATCATGGTCGGCATCACCTTCGCCGGTCGGGGGCTGCCCGACTTCGGCGGTCCGATCCTCCCGCCGCCGCTGGCGTTGCTCGTCGCGGTGGCCGTCCTCGCCTGCGTGAGCACGCTCGTCGGTCTCGCGATCTCGTCGGCGGTCAAATCCAACGAGCAGGTCATGCCGCCGCTGGTCATCGTCGTGATGGTCCAGTTGGTGTTCTGCGGCGGCCTGTTCAAACTCGACGGCATCGGGCTCGAACAGCTGTCGTGGATCTTCCCGTCGTTCTGGGGGTATGTCGCCGCGGCCGGCAGCGTGGACCTCTACAACATCAATGTGGCCGCCCCGCAGCGCATCACGCTGTGGGAGACATCGGTCGCGCACACCGCACTCGCCTACGGGGTGCTCGCGGTGATCAGCGCGCTGCTGCTCGCCTTCACCTATTCGCGGCTGCGATTGAAGAAGCGCTGACGAGGCTCATAGCCGGCTTCCCCCGCTGGTTGAGCCGGCCTGGCCAGTTGGGGGTCGCCAACTCATCTCGGAAGTCCGGCCGCCTCAACCGGTCGTCGCCGGAAAGCGTACGAACCCGAGTTCGGACTCCGACGACAACTGCGGATGGCGGGGCAGGACCCGGACGGTGTAGCCGAGATGACCGGAGGTCGACGGCGGCACCAGTGCGGTGAACACCACTCGGCCAGACGCATCGCGGTCGGGACCGGGGGTCATGTCGGTGAACGTCGGTGCCAGGATCTCGCCGTCGTCGCCGACCCGGCCGAGTACGACCTGCACCGCGACCGACTCGGGCGCGAGGTCTCCCAATGCCACATGGGCGGTGATCCAGAGTCCGTCCTCGCGACGCTCGTCCTCCACACCGGCCACCAGAACCGACGACCATCCGGTCTCCAGTGTGCGCCGATAGACGGCGAGGTCGCGTGCGCCCGCGTAGGAGTCGGCGCATGCGGACTCGTAGGCGCGGGCGGCCGGGCAGTAGAGGTCGGTCGTGTAGTCGCGGACCATGCGCGAGGCGAGTACCTGCGGGCCGAGCCGAGTGAGGGTGTGGCGCATCATCTCCACCCACCGGCGGGGTACACCGTCGTCCGCCCGGCGATAGAAGAGGGGGATCACCGTCTCCTCGAGGAGCGTGTACAGCGCCTGCGCCTCCAGATCGTCGCGACGATGTTCGTCGGTGATCCCCTCCGCGGACGGGATCGCCCACCCGTTGTCGCCGTCGGCCATCTCGTCCCACCAGCCGTCCAGGATCGACAGATTGAGTCCGCCGTTGAGCGCCGATTTCATCCCCGAGGTCCCGCAGGCCTCCATGGGACGGACCGGATTGTTCAGCCATACATCGCAACCGGCGTAGATGAAACGCGCCATCGAGATGTCGTAGTCGGGGAGGAACACGATGCGATCGCGCAGTTCCGGATCCTCGGTGAACCGGACGACCTGCTGGATCAGGGACTTGCCTCCCTCGTCGGCCGGGTGGGCCTTGCCCGCGATGACCAGCTGCACCGGCCGATCGGGATCGGTGAGGATGGTGCGCATGCGTTCGGGATCGCGGAGCATCAGCGTCAGGCGCTTGTAGGTCGCCGCTCGCCGTGCGAATCCGATGGTCAGCACGTGCGGGTCGAACAGGTCGGCGGTCCATGCCAGCTCGGCGTGGGTGAAGCCGCGGTCGAGGCCGCTGGCTAGTGCTCGCCGCCGCACCTCGTCGACTAGTTCCTCGCGCAGCTTCTCGTGTGTTCGCCAGATCGTCTCGTCGGACAGGTCCGCGTACACCTCGGGCGCGGAGTCCTCGTCCCCGTCGGCGAAGTCGCGCCACGCCGGGGCCACCCAGGTCGGTCCGTGCACGCCGTTCGTGATCGCGCCGATTGGCACATCGGCCGCGTCGAAACCCGGCCACAGATCGGCGAACATCTCCCGACTCACCGCACCGTGCAGCTGCGACACCCCGTTGCTGCGTTGCCCGAGCCGAAATCCCATGTGCGCCATGTTGAAGACGCCGGGGTCCGCCTCGTCGCCGAGTTCGGCCACCGTCGCCGCGGCCAGCCCGGGCAGCAGGCGGGATTTGCCGTCGGAGTCGGCGTCGAGGTAACGGGCGACGAGGTCGGCGGGGAAACGGTCGATCCCGGCCGGCACCGGGGTGTGGGTGGTGAACACGTTCGAGGCGCGGACCACCGCTTCCGCGGTGTCGAAGTCGAGCCCGCCGGCCACCAACTCGCGGATGCGTTCCACGCCGAGGAAGCCCGCGTGTCCCTCGTTCATGTGGAACACCGTCGGCTCGGGCCGGCCGGTGATCCGGACGTACTCGCGGAGCGCGCGGACACCGCCGATGCCGAGCAGGATCTCCTGTGCGATCCGGTGTTCCTGATCCCCGCCGTAGAGCCGGTCGGTCACCGCGCGCAGGGCGGCGCCTTCGGGCTCGTCATCGTTGCGATCGATGTCGGAGTCGAGGAGCAGCAACGGGATTCGGCCCACCGATGCCACCCACACCTGGGCCGACAGGGTCGCCCCGCCGGGCATCGCGACCTCGACGATCACCGGCTCCGCGCCGTCGCCCGGGGCGAGGAGCGTGAGGGGCAGGTCGGCGGGATCGTTCACGGGATACCGCTCGATCTGCCAGCCGTCGTGATCGAGGCCTTGGCGGAAGTAACCGGAGCGGTACAGCAATCCGACGCCGATCAGCGGCAGCCCGAGGTCGGAGGCCGCCTTGAGGTGGTCACCGGCGAGGATGCCGAGGCCGCCGGAGTAGATCGGCAGGACCTCGGAGACGCCGAACTCCATCGAGAAGTACGCGATTCCCGGGGGCACCACCCGGTCATGCGCCGAACCGTCCTGTCCCGATGACTCGGCCGCATACCTCTGGAACCACTGCGGTGCATCGAGATACTGCTCGAGGTCGGCGTGTGCCTCGGCGACCCGTGCCACGAAACCCTCGTCGTCGGCCAGCTCGACCAGACGGGTGGGGTCGGTGTCGGCGAGAACCCGGACCGGATCGCCGGTTGACGACCACAGGCGCGGGTCGATGGTGGCGAACAGCTCCTGGGTGGGGGTGTGCCAGGCCCAGCGCAGGTTGTGCGACAACGGCGCGAGGTCGGCGATCCGGTCGGGCAGCGGCACTCGAACGGTGAACCGGCGGAATGCTTTCACGGCGTCGACCGTACTCAGCACGTGCGGTGGTTGCGACCGGTGGCAAGTGAACATCTACCCTCGAAGGATGCAGCGAATCATCGGGACCGAGGTCGAGTACGGAATCTCCGCACCCGGCGACCCGACCGCGAACCCGATCATGACGTCCACCCAGGCGGTTCTCGCCTATGCCGCGGCCGCCGGTGTACCGCGCGCGAAGCGGACACGCTGGGACTACGAGGTGGAGTCACCGCTTCGCGACGCCCGAGGTTTCGACCTCGGCCGCGGGGCCGGACCCGCACCGATCATCGACGCCGACGAGATCGGCGCGGCCAACATGATCCTCACCAACGGGGCGCGGCTGTACGTCGACCACGCCCACCCCGAGTACTCCGCACCCGAGGTCACCGACCCGATGGACGCGGTCATCTGGGACAAGGCCGGGGAGCGCGTGATGGAGGCCGCGGCTCGTCACGTGGCGAGCGTCCCGGGCGCTCCGAAACTGCAGCTGTACAAGAACAACATCGACGGCAAGGGCGCCTCCTACGGCACCCACGAGAACTACCTGATGGCGCGGGAGACCCCGTTCACCGCCGTCATCGCCGGGCTCACGACCTTCTTCGCGTCCCGGCAGGTAATCACCGGTTCGGGACGCGTGGGTATCGGCCAGTCCGGCGACGAGGCGGGTTATCAGCTGTCGCAGCGGTCGGACTACATCGAGGTCGAGGTCGGGCTGGAGACCACGCTCAAGCGGGGCATCATCAACACCCGCGACGAGCCGCACGCCGACCCCGAGCGATACCGGCGACTCCACGTCATCATCGGCGACGCCAACCTCGCCGAGACCTCGACCTACCTGAAGGTCGGGACCACCGCGCTCGTCCTCGACCTCATCGAGGCCGGTGTCGACTTCTCCGACATCGAGCTCGCGCGGCCGGTACAGGCCGTACACACCATCAGTCACGACCCGTCGCTGACGGCCACGGTCGCACTCACCGACGGTCGCGAGCTCACCGGCCTCGCTCTGCAGCGCGAGTATCTGGAGCGTTGTCAGAAGTTCCACGACCAGGAGCACTCCGACGACCAGCGCGCCGCACACGTCCTGCAGACGTGGGCGGACGTGCTCGACCGCCTCGAGCGCGACCCGATGGAGTGCGCCGACATCCTCGACTGGCCCGCGAAGCTGCGCATCCTGGAGGGGTTCCGCCAGCGCGAGAACCTGTCCTGGTCGGCACCGCGTCTGCAGCTCATCGACCTGCAGTACTCCGACGTCCGGCTCGACAAGGGGCTGTACAACCGGCTCGTCGCGCGCGGGTCGATGAAGCGTCTGACCGACGAGAACGACGTGCTCGCCGCGATCAGCGAGCCGCCGCGGAACACGCGCGCCTACTTCCGCGGCGAGTGCCTGCGCCGGTTCGGCGCCGACGTCGCGGCGGCGAGCTGGGACTCGGTCATCTTCGATCTCGGCGGGGACTCGCTGGTCCGTATCCCCACCCTCGAACCGCTACGCGGCACCGCGGCGCACGTCGGCAAGCTCCTCGACTCGGTGGACTCGGCCGCCGAACTGGTGGATCAGCTCACCACCTGACAGGCCGCGGCGCCTCGCCGTCTCCGACGGCATGTGCTTCGTTCCGCCACAGTTGTCGTCCCCACAGGTAGTGTGGGAGCACACGATTCCGCAGGGTCGAGACACCGGATCACCGCCGCGACAGCGACACCCGATCCCGACTCCCTCGACCGCGGTAGCCCGCCAAGGGGCGATCGGTTTCAAGGAGGCAGCAGATGGCGCAGGAACAGACCAAGCGTGGTGGCGGCGGCGACGACGAGGGCGTGGGCCCCGATTCCGGCGCCGGACAGGAACGTCGCGAGAAGCTGGCCGAGGACACCGACGACCTGCTCGACGAGATCGACGACGTGCTGGAGGAGAACGCCGAGGACTTCGTGCGCGCCTACGTCCAGAAGGGCGGCCAGTGAGCGACAGGTTCGGTTCACTGCCCCCGCTGTCCCAGTTCCGCCCCGGCGCGTTCGCCGGCGCCGACATCTCGTCGTTCACCGAATTCCTCCGGACGCATGCGCCGGAACAACTCCCGCAGGCCCAGGTCGACCGGGTGGGGTCGTTCGCCGGCGGCGCCGACGGCGCCGGTGACATCCCGCACGGCACGACGATCGTGGCCGTGTCGTACCCGGGTGGGGTCGTCCTCGCCGGGGACCGCCGGGCCACCATGGGCAACCTCATCGCCACGCGCGACGTCAAGAAGGTCTACATCACCGACGAGTACTCGGCGGCCGGGATTGCCGGCACCGCCGGGATCGCGATCGAGATGGTCCGGCTGTTCACCGTCGAACTCGAGCACTACGAGAAGATCGAAGGCGTCCCGCTGACACTGGACGGCAAGGTCAGCCGGCTGGCCTCGATGGTGCGGGGCAATCTCGGCGCGGCCCTGCAGGGTCTGGCGGCCATTCCGCTGCTCGTCGGCTACGACATCGACCACGATGATCCAAACGTACGCGGACGCATCTTCAGCTTCGACGTCGCGGGTGACCGGCACGAGGAGTTCGGTGGCTACACCGCCATCGGCTCGGGGTCGGTGTTCGCCAAGTCCTCGCTCAAGAAGCTCTACCGACCCGATCTGACCGCCGACGAGGCGCTCGCGATCGCCGTCGAATCGCTGTACGACGCCGCTGACGACGACTCGGCGACCGGCGGGCCCGATCTGGTCCGCAAGATCTTCCCGATGGCCGCCATCGTCGGCGCCGACGGGGCCCGGGAGGTGGACCCGACCGACATCGAGGCGGCGGCACGTGCCGTCGTCGAACGCCGCAGCGCCGAGCACGAGGGGGGTGCCCGATGACCTTCCCGTACTACGCCAGTGCCGAGCAGATCATGCGCGATCGCTCGGAGCTCGCCCGCAAGGGCATCGCCCGGGGTCGCAGCGTCGTGATCCTCACGTTCGCCGACGGTGTGCTGTTCGTCGCGGAGAACCCGTCCAACACGCTCCGCAAGACCAGCGAGATCTACGACCGGATCGGTTTCGCGGCGGTGGGCAAGTACAACGAGTTCGAGAGCCTGCGCAAAGCCGGCATCCAGATCGCAGACATGCGCGGCTACAGCTACGACCGTGCCGACGTGTCCGGGCTGTCGTTGGCCAACACCTACGCCAACGCACTGGGCAGCGTCTTCACCGAGCAGGCGAAGCCGTTCGAGGTCGAGCTCTGCGTCGCCGAGGTCGCCCGTCCGGGCAAGCCGAAACGGTCGCAGCTGTACCGGATCTCCTACGACGGGTCGATCACCGACGAGACCCGCTTCCTGGTGATGGGCGGGGCGACCGAACCGATCGCGGCGGCCCTCAAGGACAGCTACGAGCCCGACATGGAGCTCGGCCGGGCGATCGGCGTCGCGGTCACCGCCCTGACGGCGCCGGCCGACAACGGTGGCGGGACCCCGACCGAACGTCGGGTGCTCGCCGCGGGCGATCTCGAGGTCGCCGTCCTCGACCACAACCGTCCGCGGCGCGCGTTCCGGCGCCTCACGACGTCCACGGTCGAAGGGCTCCTCCCGCAGGCTGCGGCGACCCAGTCCTCGGATACACCGTCCGAGGCGGACGAAGTCCCTGGTGAGACGCCATCCTCCGAACAGTGACGAGAACGCCGCGGCGCGCGGCGGCCGGTGCGTGTCGACCGGTCCGCCGCGGTCCGCGCGAGTAGGGTTGGTCAAGTGCAGCGACGAATCATGGGCATCGAGACCGAGTTCGGTGTCACGTGCACCTTCCACGGCCACCGCCGCCTGAGTCCGGACGAGGTCGCGCGGTACCTCTTCCGCCGGGTCGTGTCGTGGGGCCGGTCCTCGAACGTCTTCCTGCAGAACGGCGCTCGCCTCTATCTCGACGTCGGATCGCATCCCGAATACGCCACCGCGGAGTGCGACAGCCTCATCCAGCTGATCAACCACGACCGCGCGGGCGAACTGGTTCTCGAGGACCTGCTCGTCGATGCCGAACAACGCCTGGCCGACGAGGGCATCGGCGGCGACATCTATCTGTTCAAGAACAACACCGACTCGGCCGGCAACTCCTATGGATGCCACGAGAATTATCTCGTCGTGCGGGCGGGGGAGTTCTCCCGCATCTCCGACGTCCTGTTGCCGTTCCTCGTGACGCGCCAGCTGATCTGTGGTGCGGGCAAGGTTCTGCAGACCCCCAAGGCGGCGACCTTCTGCCTGTCGCAGCGCGCCGAGCACATCTGGGAGGGCGTCTCGTCGGCGACCACCCGGTCGCGCCCGATCATCAACACGCGCGACGAGCCGCACGCCGACGCCGAGAAGTACCGCAGGCTGCACGTCATCGTCGGCGACTCGAACATGTCGGAGATGACCACCCTCCTCAAGGTCGGTTCGGCGGCTCTCGTCCTGGAGATGATCGAGGCCGGTGTCGCGTTCCGGGACTTCGCGCTCGACAATCCGATCCGCGCGATCCGCGAGGTCAGCCATGACCCGACGGGGCGACGCCCGGTGCGCCTCGCCGGCGGCCGGCAGGCCAGCGCCCTCGACATCCAGCGCGAGTATCACGCCCGGGCCGTCGAGCACCTCACCAACCGCCGGCCCGACCCCGAGATGGACATGGTCGTGGACCTGTGGGGACGGATGCTCGACGCCGTGGAGAGCGATGACTTCGCCAAGGTCGACACCGAGGTCGACTGGGTCATCAAGCGGAAGCTGTTCCAGCGCTACCAGGACCGGTACTCGATGGAGCTCTCGGATCCGAAGATCGCGCAGCTCGACCTGGCGTTCCACGACATCAAACGCGGCCGCGGCGTGTTCGACGTCCTGATGCGCAAGGGGCTGGTCGCCCGGGCGACCACCGACGAGGCCATCAAGACCGCGGTCAACGAGCCGCCGCAGACCACCCGTGCCAAGCTCCGAGGCGATTTCATCTCGGCCGCGCAGAAAGCCGGGCGTGACTTCACCGTCGACTGGGTTCACCTCAAGCTCAACGACCAGGCCCAGCGGACGGTGCTGTGCAAGGACCCGTTCCGCAGTGTCGACGAGCGCGTCGATCGCCTCATCGCCTCGATGTGAGCGCCGGGTCACCGGCGAACCCAGCGTGCCTCCGCACGCGGTGAACGGCCACGTTCTAACCTGACTCGGTGGCAACCCCCAAAGTCGAGCGTCTGCTCAACCTCGTGATCTGCCTGCTGTGGACGCGGCAGTACGTCACCGCCGACTACATCCGCCGCAACGTCGCGGGCTATTCGGACGACGGGCAGTCCGACGAGGCGTTCAACCGGATGTTCGAGCGGGACAAGAACGAGCTGCGAGATCTCGGGATCCCCCTCGTGACCGGCCGGTCGCCGATGGCGGCCGGCGCCGAGGGATACCGCATCGACCGCGACTCCTACGAGTTGCCGGAGATCTCGCTGGAGTCCGACGAGGCCGCGGCGATCGCCATGGCCGCCGCGCTGTGGGACACCCCCGAGGTCTCGACGCTGTCGCAGACGGCGATCCTCAAGCTCCGGGCCGCCGGGCTCGATGTCCGCTCCGAGGACGATCTGGGGATCACCTCGGGCGGGTCGTCGCGATCGCTCGGTTCCGAAGAGGTCATCGCCGGCCTGCTCGCCGCGGTCCAGGACCGCCGTGCCGTCGAGTTCCAGCATCGATCGTCTGCCGCGGCCGCCCCGACCACCCGACGCGTCGAACCGTGGGGGGTCGTGTCGCATCGGGGCCGCTGGTACGTCGTCGGCCACGATCGCGACCGCGACGCCACCCGGACCTTCCGGCTGTCGCGGATCACGGCGGTCGCCGCGGTCGGTGCCGCCGACGCGGTCGTGGTCCCGGCCGGCACCGATCTCCAGCAGATCGTCTCCGCGGCGGTCGATTCCGCTGCCGGTTCGGACGGACGGACCGCGCGGATCTGGGTCGCGGCCGACCGGGCATTCTGCCTCCGCCGGGCCGCGACGACGACCGAACCCGCCGACTTCGACGGCGAACCCGGCGACATCGTGACCCTCGACATCCACTCGCTGACCGCGGTGGCGCGGATGGTGCTGGGTGTGGGCCGCGATGCGGTCGTCCTCGATCCACCCGAGCTGCGCGAGCTCGTCATCGCGAGCCTCGACCGTCTGATGGGGGTGAGCGTCTGATGGCCGCGGCAGCGCCGTCGAGACTCAACCGACTGCTGGCGATGGTCCCGTATTTCCAGGCCCGCCGGGGCATCTCGGTTGCTCAGGCCGCCGACGAACTCGGGGTCACGCAAGCGCAGCTCACGAAGGACCTCGAGCTGCTCTTCGTCTGCGGGCTACCGGGCTACTACCCCGACGACCTGATCGAGCTCGAGTTCAGCGAGGGTTACGTCACGGTCGGGTTCACCGCGGGCATGGACCGGCCACTGCGGCTGACGACCGTGGAGGCGAGCACGCTCCTCGTCGCACTGCGGGCGCTGGTCGAGACCCCGGGGGTCGTCGATGTCGCGGCGGCCAGGCGGGCGATCGCCAAGATCGAGCAGGCGGTGGGTGCGACAGTGCCGGGGGTCGCGGGCGCGTCCGACGCACCCGCCGAGCCGTCGGGGGAGAACCCCACGTACACGACGATCCGCGAGGCCACCAAGAAAGCGCGTGCATTGCGCCTGCGCTACTACTCGGCCGGACGCGACAGCGTCACCGACCGCGTGGTCGACCCCATCCGCCTGCAGGTCATGGACCAGCACACCTATCTCGAGGCCTGGTGCCGGATGGCCGAAGGCGTGCGGTTGTTCCGGTTCGACCGCGTCGACACCGCGACCGCCCTCGACGAGCCGAGTCGTCCGCCGGCCGAGGCGGCGGCGTCGAATCAGTCGGTGCTCGTCGCCGAGGACCCCGACCTCCCGGCCGTCGAGATCGAGATCGACGCCGATCACCTGTGGATTCTCGATTACTACCCGCTCGAACCCCTCGAGACCGTCGAGGACCGGCCCGATCCAGGTCTCCCCGTCCGCGCCCGGTTGGTCTACGGCTCGCCGGAATGGCTCACCCGATTCCTGCTCGGATTCGCCGGCGCCGTGCGGGTCGTCGATGACCCTGCGATTGCCGCCGCGGTCGCCGACACCGCGGAGGCCGCCCGCGGGCGTTATCGCTGAGACCGGCCACGGCTGGGCCCTTCCGGCCCGGCGTGTGTCGGGTAGCATTGGACACTGTCTGCTCCGAACTGAAGGGTGATCTCATGGGCTTCACGTCATGGTGGCACTGGGCGATCGTCGCCATCGTGCTGCTGATCCTGTTCGGCTCGAAGAAGCTGCCGGACGCCGCCCGTGGTCTGGGACAGTCGCTGCGCATCTTCAAGAGCGAGGTCAAGGAGATGCAGAAGGACGACGACAAGGACGCGCCGGCCACCACCGACGCGGCAGCGAACGATCCGGCACGACGTGAGCTGCCCGTGGGTGACTCGACCCAGCCGGCCGCGCAGCGCGACGCCGACGCCAAGAAATCGGCTTAGGGGCGCGTCGGAGCATCGCCAGTGCGCACTCTCCCGATTCCCCGACGCCTCGACCCGCGGCAACGCAAGCGAAAACTCAATCCCGACGGCACCATGTCGTTGGTCGAGCACCTGTACGAGTTGCGCACTCGTATGGTCATCTCGCTGCTGGCCATCATCGCCACCACCATCTTCGGGTTCGTCTGGTACAGCCACGGCTTCCTGGGCATCCCGTCGCTCGGCGACGTGCTGCGCGGGCCGTACTGCGATCTGCCCGCGTCGTCGCGCGCGACGCTGACCCCGGATGATTCGTGTCGCCTTCTGGCGACCGGTCCGTTCGACCAGTTCATGCTCCGGTTGAAGGTCGCGCTGACCGCGGGTGTGGTTCTCGCCTGTCCGGTGTGGATCTACCAGATCTGGCAGTTCATCACGCCGGGTCTGCACGCCCACGAACGTCGCTACGGCATCATGTTCGTCGCTATGGCGACGACCCTGTTCGTCAGCGGCGCGGTGCTTGCCTATCTGGTGGTGGCCAAGGCCTTCGACTTCCTGCTCACGGTCGGCAACGAGGTCCAGGTCACGGCACTCGCGGGTGACCAGTACTTCGGCTTCATGCTCAACGTCCTGGTGATCTTCGGCGTCAGCTTCGAACTCCCGCTCCTGATCATCGCGCTGAACGTCGTCGGCGTGCTGACCTACGCCCGGTTGAAGAGCTGGCGCCGCGGGCTCATCTTCGCGGTCTTCGTCTTCGCCGCCATCGCGACACCGGGCCAGGATCCGTTCACGATGCTCGCACTGGCCCTCGCGCTCACCGTGCTGCTCGAGTTCGCGATCCAGTTCGCGCGGATCTTCGACCGACGCAAGGCGAAGAAGGCGCCCGCATGGGCGGGCCTCTCCGATGACGAGGCCAGCCCACTGCCGCCGACGAAACCGATCGCCCCGGCATCGCCGATCCCGGCGCCGGCGAACGCGGTCGCCAACGCCACCCGTACGTCGACGCGGGCACGCGAGACCTTCGACGACGTCCTGTGACCCAACTCGACTCGTTCACGTCGAGACTCGCTTTCCGCCTCGACGACTTCCAGCGCCGCGCGTGTGAGGCGCTCGAGGGCGGCCACGGTGTGCTGGTGTGCGCACCGACCGGCGCGGGTAAGACCATCGTCGGCGAGTTCGGCGTCCATCTGGCCCTGGCCGGTGGCTCGAAGTGCTTCTACACCACGCCGATCAAGGCGCTCAGCAACCAGAAGTACAACGATCTCGTGGCCGTCCATGGGCACGAGTCGGTCGGGCTGCTGACCGGCGACAGTTCGATCAATCCCGATGCCCCGGTCGTCGTCATGACGACCGAGGTCGTCCGCAACATGATCTACGCCGAATCACGGGCCCTGGACGGTCTGTCCCACGTCGTCATGGACGAGGTCCACTTCCTGGCGGACCGGTTCCGCGGGGCGGTGTGGGAAGAGGTGATCCTGCACCTCGAACCGTCGGTGCGGGTCGTCAGTCTGTCGGCGACGGTGAGCAACGCCGAGGAGTTCGGCGACTGGATCCAGACGGTTCGCGGTGACACCTCGGTGATCGTCGACGAACACCGTCCGGTGCCGCTGTCCCAGCACATGCTCGTCGGGCAGCGACTGTTCGACCTGTTCGATCCGGCCGACACCGGTCCGGCCCGCAAGGCCGGAACGCGACCGCGCGTCAATCCGGAGCTCAAACGCCAGATCCGGCACCGGATCCTGATGGCCGACGACGAGCGGGAGTCGTCGCGCGGCCGTGGCCGAGGACGTGGCGGCGCGCCCCGTCGACGCGACGGACGGGGACCCGCGCTCTCCCGGCCGAACCTCGTCACGCGACTCGACCGCGAGGGGCTGCTCCCCGCGATCGGTTTCATCTTCTCCCGTGTCGGTTGCGACGCCGCCCTGGCGCAGTGTCTGCGATCCGGGATCTCGCTTCTGACTCCCGCAGAGATCGGCGAGGTCGACGCGATCGTCGACCGCCACCTCACCGAACTGGCGCCGGCCGACCTCGACGTGCTCGGGGTGCATGAGTGGCGTGAGGGGCTGCGACGCGGACTGGCCTCGCACCATGCGGGGATGCTCCCGACCTTCCGGCACACGGTCGAGGAACTTTTCGTGCGCGGCCTGGTCCGGATGGTGTTCGCCACCGAGACGCTCGCGCTCGGCATCAACATGCCCGCTCGCTCGGTGGTTCTCGAGCGTCTCGTGAAGTACAACGGCGAATCGCACGTCGACCTGACGCCCGGCGAGTTCACGCAGCTGACCGGTCGCGCCGGCCGTCGCGGGATCGACGTCGAGGGTCACGCCGTCGTGGTGTGGACACCCGAGGTGGTGCCGGAGGAGGTCGCCGGCCTCGCCGGCGCGCGGACGTTCCCGCTGCGGAGTTCGTTCTCCCCGGAATACAACATGGCGGTCAACCTGCTCGGCCGATTGGGCCTGGACGGCGCGCGTGAGCTGCTCCATCGGTCGTTCGCCCAGTTCCAGGCCGATCGATCGGTCGTCGGTCAGGCGCGAAAGCTGGACGAGGCGCAACGGGCGCTGCGCAAGCTCGACGGCGAGCTGGCCCGCGCCGCGCAGGCTCGGGGGCTGGAACCTGGTGGTGCCGAACCGGATTCGGACGACGGTCCGTACGCGGGCTTCCCCGGTTACATCACTTTGCGCGAGGACATCCGCCGCCGCGAACGAGATCTGAAGTACCGCAAGCGGGTCAATACACACGACGCCATCACCGCTGACCTGGCCGCACTCAAACGCGGTCATGTCATCGGCGTACCCGTCGGACGGCACCGCGGTCTGGCGGTCATCATCGAACCGGCTACGCAGGCGCAGGATCCGAAGCCGCTCGTACTGACCGAGGACGCCTGGTGCGGACGCGTCGGTACCCGCGACTTCGTCAACCCGCCCGAGGTGCTGGGCAACATGCGGATGCCGAAGAACGCCGACCGACGCACCGGGCGCGGTCGCCGCGACCTGGCGTCGGCGTTGCGATCGACCGGCATCGAGATGCCGCGCGGACGTCAGAAGAAGCGCGCCGACGCCGCCGACGACACCGAACTCGCGCACCTTCGGCGAACCCTGCGCGCGCATCCGGCACATCAGCTGTCCAACGGTGACGAGCTGTTCCGGCTCGCCGAACGCCGCAACCGGCTGGTGCGCGACATCGTCAACGCCGAGCGCAGCATCGGGGAGCGGACGTCCACCCTCGGGGTCACCTTCGATCACATCGTCGGCGTACTCAGCGAGCTGGGATACCTCGAGCGCGTCGCCGAGTCGACCGAGTCCACCGGGCACACGATGATGGTGACCGATTCGGGCAAGCTCCTCGGCCGTATCTACAGCGAGAGCGACCTGGTCGTGACCGAGTGCATCCGAGCCGGGGTCTGGGACGAGTTGTCACCCCCCGACCTCGCCGCGGTCGTCGCCGCACTCGTCTACGAGAGCCGGCGCGACAGTTACAGCGGGGTCGACGCCCTGCCCGGCAGCAGCTCGATGCGTGCGGCGATGGCCGCGACCGTCGAGATCTGGTCGCGGGTCACCGCGGTCGAGCAGCGTCATCGGGTCAGTCCGACACGCGAACCCGACACCGGTTTCTCGGTCGCCGTGGCCACGTGGGCGTCGGGTCGTTCGCTCGGCGAGGCCCTGTTGCTGGCGGGCGAACGCGGCCAGCTGCTCTCTCCGGGCGACTTCGTGCGATGGAACCGGCAGGTCGTGGACCTGCTCGAACAGATCCGACTCGGGGTGGGCTCCGACACGCGCCTCGGTGGGACGGCGCGGGCAGCGGTCAAGGCCATCCGCCGCGGCGTGGTCGCCGCCGAGCTCGGCTGAACCGCGCCGTCGACCTCCGCCGACGAGTGTGCGCCGGTGTCGGTTCACCGGACGACGCGACGCCGGGCCACGCGCGATGTTCGCTGATAGTCCCAGGCCGCTGAGGTAACGTTCATCCCGCATTCGGTGTCGGCGTGTCCTGCCCCGATACTGCCGCGACGTCACAGTTCGCCGGCACCCGTCCGGGTGAACGGCCGAGTGGGAGGGACTCATGACCGACCCGTACAACCCCAACCCGTCCCAGCCGAATCCCTCCGGTGATCAGTCCGGTCCCGACGGCAAGACCGAGATCGTGAACCTCCCCGGCGCCACTCCGACGGGCGCCCCGCAGGCCGACCCGACCACCATGGCCCCCAACCCGGGCTCCGCCAACCCCGGGTCACAGAACCCGGGTTATGGTCAGCCGCAACAGAATCCGTACCAACAGAATCCCTACCAGCAGAACCCGTACCAGCAGCCGGGCGGGCCGACGGGCCAGCCGCCCCAGTCGGCCCCGTCTCAGTCCCAGCCGACTCAGGTCGGTCAGCCGGGGCAGTACGGGCAACCGGCCGGTCAGCCCTACGGGCAGCCCGGCGGTCAGTATGGCGCCGAGCAATACGGAGCCGGTCAGTACGGGGGACCGGGTCAGTACGTGCCCGGTCAGTATGGGGCACCCGGACAGTACGGCCAGCAGCCCCCCGGCCAGGATCCGTACGCCCAGAACCAGTACGGGCAGAACCAGTACGGGCAGAACCAGTACGGGCAGAACCAGTACGGGGGCGGCGACCAGTTCAGCGGGATGGCGACCGGGAAGTCGAACAAGACCGCCCGGACGCTGATGTTCGTCGGCGGCGGCGCGCTGCTCCTCATCGCCGCGATCGTGCTGATCACCGCATTCCTCTTCCCCGGATGGGCACCGAAGAACCTCGATCAGCAGGCGGCGCAGGACGGCGTGCAGAAGATCCTCACCGAGGACTACCAGGCCAGCGACGTCTCCGACGTCCAGTGCCCGTCGGGGCAGCGGGTGGAGACCGGAGCGTCGTTCACGTGCTCGGTCACCGTCGGCGGGCAGCAGCAGCAGGTCACCGTCACGTTCATCGACGACGACGGCCGCTACGAGGTCTCGCGCCCCAGCTGACTCGACCGGCTGTGACGTCCGGCCTCAGCAGGCTGTCACGTCCGGCCTCAGCCGGCTGCGACATGTGGCCTCAGCCGGCCTGGGGCCAGCCGAGAGCCTTGGCCAGCCTCCCCACCGACGCTCCGATACCCAGCTCCTCGACGAGCTCCGCGAGGGCCGCGGGGTCGGCGGGCTCGGCCGGGAGGATGTCCGAACCGCTGTCGATCGTCTCGGCGTCGGTGCGCACGGAGACGACGGTCCGCGCCGCCTGCAGGTACTCGACCGAGGCGAGCAGTGCCTTGCGGCTCCGTGTCGGAACCGATGACGACGGGTCGGCGGCAGCCGCCTCCAGTGCGTCGAGGCTGCCGTACTCGGTGATCAGTTTCGCCGCGGTCTTCTCGCCGATACCGGCCACGCCCGGCAGACCGTCCGAGGGATCGCCGCGCAACATCGACATCTCCGCGTAGCCGATACCCGCGCGCTCGACCGGCACGCCGTATTTCTCGGCGACCTCCACCGGGCCCATCATCTCGGCCTTCGCCAGACCGCGGCCGACGTACAGGACGCGCACCGGGACGGGATCGTCGGCGACCACCTGCAGCAGGTCCCGGTCACCGCTGACCACGATCACCGGATCGTTCGCCTCGTCGTAGGCGAGCGTGCCGATCACGTCGTCGGCTTCACAACCGACAGCGCCCGAGGTGGCGATGCCCGCCGCCGCGAGAACGGCCATGATCATGTCGACCTGCGGGGTGAGGGTGTCGGGTACCTCTTCGACGTCGATGTCCCGGCCCTCGACGTCGGTCCCACCGTCGGGGACCGCGACGCGATGGGCCTTGTAGGTGGGGATCAGGTCGGTGCGGAACTCGGGGCGCCAGTCGAGATCGAGGCACACCACCAAGCGTGTGGGGCGTTCGCGCACCACGAGATTGGCGATCGTGTCGACGAAACCGCGTACCGCGTTGACCGGTCGCCCATCCGGGCTGGTCATCTTCTCCGGCAGCGCGAAGAACGATCGGAACCACAGGCTGGCGCCGTCGAGCAGCATCAACGAATCCGTCACCCCCACACTCTGTCATGAGTCGGCGGTAGTGTTCGTCGCATGGCATCTGGGAGCGGGGCAACACGGGTCGCGACGGCGGGCGAGGGGATCGGAGCCGGGCCGCTCTTCGAGGCGCAGGTCTATCGCGACCGGGTCCGCCGCGCCGCCGAACTCACCCGCGCCGCGGAGTTGGACGCGCTGGTAGTCGCCCCCGGGCCGGACCTGCGTTACCTCATCGGTTCCCGGGCGGAGACCTTCGAACGGCTCACGGCGCTCGTGATCCCCGCGACCAGTGATCCCCGATTGGTGATCGCGCGGCTCGAGGTCCCGTCGCTGTCGTCCTCCGCGGTCGGCGATCTCGACATCGAGGTGGCCGACTGGGTCGACGGCGACGACGCCCACGCTCTCGCATTGGCCGGATTGCCGTCGCAGCCGCGGATCGCGGTCTCCGACTCCATGCCCGCCCTCCACGTCATCCCGCTGGCCCGACACACCGGCGCCACACCGCAATTGGCGACCGACGTGCTCCGCGAACTGCGAATGATCAAAGACGCCGCGGAGATCGACGCGCTCCGCCGCGCGGGTGCCGCGATCGACCGGGTGCACTCGCGGATGGGGGACTGGCTGATCCCCGGCCGCACCGAACGCGAGGTGGCCGCCGACATCGCCGCCGCGATCCTCGAGGAGGGTCACACCGAGGCGGCTTTCATCATCGTCGGGTCGGGACCGAATGGAGCCGATCCCCATCACGAGTTCTCCGACCGGGTCATCGAGCGGTCCGACATCGTCGTGATCGACATCGGCGGTCCGGTAGAGCCGGGCTACAACTCCGATTCCACGCGCACCTACTGCTTCGACGATCCGCCCGCCGAGATCGCCGACGCCTACGCCGCTCTGCTCGCGGCCCAACGCGCGGCGGTGGCCGCCGTCCGGCCGGGGGTGAGCGCGTCCTCGATCGATGCGGCGGCGCGTGATCTTCTCGCCGAGCGCGGCCTGGCCGATCGGTTCATCCACCGGACGGGCCATGGGATCGGGCTGTCGGTGCACGAGGAGCCGTACATCGTCGGTGGCAACGACATCCCGTTGCGCACCGGTATGGCGTTCAGCGTCGAGCCGGGGGTGTACGTGCCCGGTCACTGGGGTGCCCGCATCGAGGACATCGTCGTCGTGACCGATGACGGCTGCGAGTCGCTGAACAACCGCCCGCACGAACTCGTCCGGTTGTAGGCGAAATTCGACCGGTGAACCTCATTTCGACTGCTGGACTTCGATCGAGGTCCAGCAGTCGAGTTGAAGTTCGCTGGTTGGCGGGTTTGAATCCGGGGCGCGTCACGAAGGGTCCGGCGACCGAGCCTGCCAAACCGTCGGGTGGTAGGTCCGTGGATCTCATCGCGCCCGGTGTTCAGATGTTCTGCGAACCGTCGGGGTATGTCGGGTCGGCGGTTGATGTGTTCGGGGTTGGGTGGTGCGCCGGGTTCAGGGTTGAGTCGCCAGGCGCAGCGGCCTTCGTCGGGTCCGTTGCGGACCACCCGGGTGGTGTATTGGCCGGGCCGGTGCCGGACGGCTCCGCAAGAAGCATCCGACTTCCGACGCGCGTCACTAGCTGAACAGCGAGGCCGAACCCAGTACCCGGCTCACGCTGATCTCGATCACGACGCGGCGCGGGTTCGGCCTGGGCTCCCGGTATCGCTGGGCGTAGCGCTGCTCGGCCTCGCGCACGCGCTCGGGCTCACGACGCACCGTGGCGGGACCCTCCAGGGTCAGCCATCGCGGGCCGTCGACGTTGGTGACGGCCGCGTAGCCACCCCGCTCGGTGTTGCGGACCTTCTGATTGCCGTCCGAGGTGATGACCCTAGCCAGGCCGGCGTCGGGATCCCAGGTGAAGCCGACGGCCACGGCGTGGGGGGTGCCGTCGGCGCGCAGCGTGGTGAGGGTCCCGAGGTGGCGTTCGACGAGGAAGGCGAGCGCATCGGGCCCGAGATCGGCGGCGGTACGAGGCATGACACCAAACTAGCCGCGACGCCGCACACGGTCGGTCGCGGGGCCGATGCGATACTGGCAGCCATGGCGTCACGCAGCAGAGGGGCATCAGCGCGTCCGGACACCGACCCGTCCGGTGCCCTCGTGCTGTTCGGCGGCCGCAGCGAGATCGGCGTCGCCACCGCGGCGCGCCTCGCATCCGGGCGGACCGTCGTCCTGGCGGCCCGCCGTCCCGACGACCTCGCGTCCGAGTCCGCACGACTGCTCGATGCCGGTGCAACCGAGGTACACACCGTCGCCTTCGACGCGAACGACACCGACAGCCACCCAACGCTCGTCGAGTCGTTGGCGCAGCGACACGGTCCGATCGGGATCGCGATCATCGCGTTCGGCATCCTCGGCGACCAGCCCCGCGCCGAAACCGATGTGGCGCATGCACTTCAGATCGCCCACACCGACTACAACGCCCACATCAGCGTGCTGACCCCGCTCGCGTCGGTGTTGCGAGCGCGGGGCTCCGGGACCATCATCGTCTTCTCCTCGGTCGCCGGTGTCCGGGTGCGCCGCGCCAACTACGTCTACGGATCGACCAAGGCGGGTCTCGACGGATTCGCGAGCGGACTCGCGGATGCGCTGCACGGCACCGGCGCTCGCCTGCTGCTGGCCCGCCCGGGCTTCGTGATCGGCGCGATGACACGCGACCTCATGGCGTCCGGGGTTAAGCCGGCCCCGCTGTCGCGGGATGCCGAGCAGGTCGCCGACGCGGTGGCACACGCCTATCGCAAGGGCCGCGGTGAGGTCTGGATTCCGGGGACGTTGCGTCCGTTGTTCTTCGGGATGCGACTGCTGCCGCGTGCCGTGTGGCGGAGACTTCCCCGATGACGTCTCCGGACACCGAAGTCACGTCGTCTGTCCCGTCCGAGCTCGTCCCATCGGAGTTCGTGGTGGTCGGGATCGGCGCCGACGGTTGGTCCGGTCTGGGCGAGACCGTCCGCGACGAACTTCGCCGCGCCCGCGTGATCTACGGCGCCGCACGCCAACTCGCGCTCCTCGACGGAGCCGCGCCCGAGCTCGGCGCACAGCTGCGTCCCTGGCGCTCACCCATGTCGGAGCACTTGGCAGAGCTCGTCGAGACGGGGGCCGAGGATTCCGCCCACGCGGACACGATCCACATCCTGGCCAGCGGCGACCCGATGTTCCACGGCGTCGGTGCGAGCATCATCGCGCGTGTCGGTGTCGACCGGGTACGGGTGTATCCGGCCGTGTCGAGCGCGAGCCTCGCCTGTGCGCGTCTGGGCTGGGACCTCGCCACGACCCGGATCGTCAGTGCGGTGCGCGCCGAGCCGGGCGTGGTGCTCGGCGAGGTCACCGACGGGGCTCGCGTACTGGTCTTGAGCCGCGACGAGACCACACCCGCCGCACTCGCCGGGATTCTGGTCGACGCCGGTTTCGGCGCGTCGACGATGACCGTCCTCGAGCAGCTCGGCGGGCCGGCTGAACAGATCACCGCCGGTACGGCCGAGACCTGGCGCCGCCGGGCCGGCGACCCGCTCAACATCGTCGCCGTCGACTGCGTCGGACCCCGCCGGTCCCGGCTCCCGGGGCGGCCGGACGACACCTATGAACACGACGGCCAGATCACCAAGTCGACGATCCGTGCCCTCTCCGTGTGCGCCTTGGAACCGGCCGGCGCGCAGGTCCTCTGGGACATCGGAGCCGGATCGGGCAGTGTGACGATCGAGTGGCTGCGTGCGGACGACCGGGGAGTGGCCGTCGCGTTCGAACGCGACCCCGATCGCGCTGATCGGTTGCGGCGCAACGCCACCCGGCACGGAGTTGCGCATCGGCTCTCGGTGCGGGGCCCGGCTCCCGACGACCTGTCCGGCGCGCCGCAGCCGGATGCCGTCTTCATCGGTGGCGGACTGGACGAGGCGATCCTCTCGCTCGTCTGGGCCAGGCTGCCGGACTCGGGGCGGCTCGTCGTGAACGCGGTGACCGTGGAGAACCAGACGCTCGTCACGCGCTGGCACGCCCGACACGGCGGTGACCTACGACGCCTGTCGGTCGAAACGGTGGCACCGCTCGGCACGATGCACACCTGGCGCCCGGCTCTGCCGATCGTGCAGTGGGCCGTCGCGAAGACGGCACCCCAGGCTGCCGCCGCGGATTCGACGGAGGCGCTCCGTTGACCGTCTACTTCATCGGGGCCGGCCCGGGTTCGCCCGATCTCATCACGGTGCGCGGAGCGCGGCTGCTGGGGGAGTGCCAGACCTGCGTCTACGCCGGGTCACTGGTGCCCCCGGAACTGCTCGACCTGTGTCCCGACGGTGCCGAACTGATCGACACGGCCCGGATGCCGTTGTCGGACATCATCGATGTCATCGCGGCGGCCGTCGGCAAGGGGCACGACGTGGCCCGCCTGCACTCGGGTGACCTCTCGGTGTACTCGGCGATGTCCGAGCAGCAGCGTGAGCTGACCGCGCGCGGAATCGATCATGAGATCGTGCCCGGTGTCCCGGCGTTCGCGGCTGCCGCGGCGGCACTCGACACCGAACTCACCATCCCCGGTGTCGGCCAGAGCCTGCTGATCACGAGGGTCTCCACCCTGTCGACGGACATGCCGCCGGGGGAGGATCTCGCGACCCTGGCCCGGACGGGGGTGACACTCGCGCTGCATCTCGCAGCCCATCGGGCCGAGGAGATCGTGGCGGCGCTCACCCCGCACTACGGCGATGACTGCCCCACCGCCACAGTCGCTTTCGCCAGTCGGGAGAACGAGCAGATCGTGCGGTGCCCGCTCAACCGGTTGCTCGAGGCCCTCGACGCCGCCGACATCCGGAGGACCGCGGTCATCTTCGTCGGCCACGTGCTCGGTCCGCGCCGGTCGGACGTCACCGACAGCTATCTGTACTCGCATGCGCGGATGACCAAACTCCGCGCTGATCGCCACTCGACGTCGTGACCGACCTGATCCCTCCGGATCCAGTCCCGCACGTCCTGATCCTCGGCGGGACCGGGGAGGCACGAGCGCTCGCCTCGACCCTCGCCGACACCGACATCGCGTTCATCAGTTCGCTCGCCGGCCGGGTGAAACACCCCCGCCTACCGGCCGGGCCGGTGCGCATCGGCGGGTTCGGCGGATCCGACGGGCTCCGGGAGTGGTTGCAGAGCAACCGCATTCAGGCAGTGGTCGACGCGACCCATCCGTTTGCCGCGACGATCACCCGTAGCGCGGCGCGAGCCACCGCCGATGCGGGTGTGCCGCTGTTGCGCCTGCGCCGGGACCCCTGGGTGCCCGGCGACACCGACACCTGGATCCGTGTGCCCGACCTGCCCGCTGCCGCACGAGAAGTGGCCGCCCGGGGCGGCCGCGTCTTCCTGACCACCGGGCGCCAGGACGTCGGTGTCTTCGCGGGGATCGATTCGGCGTGGTTCCTGATCCGGGTCGTCGACGCCCCGACCGGAGCGCTTCCGCCGCATCACGAGGTGCTGCGCTCGCGGGGGCCCTATGACCACCGGTCGGAGCGAGAGCTGCTGCGGAACAACGACATCGATCTGCTCGTCACGAAGAACAGCGGCGGATCGCTGACCTCGGCCAAGCTGGCGGCCGCGGCCGAACTCGGCATCGAGGTCATCATGGTCGACCGGCCCGCCGAACCCGACACGCCGGTCGTCTCAGATGTCGGTGCTGCCCGGAACTGGCTCGAGGAGCTGTTCGGCTGACTGATCGGCGGTGTGATCGTCGCTGTCGACCGGGTGGTGGCTGCGCGGTGTGAACACCAACGTTCCGGCCGCGCGCGGCACGACCCTTGTGGCCGACGACCCGATGATGATCATCGTGCGCATGTCGACGACCGCGGGATCGAAGTCCGCGACCGTGGTGGTGGTGAGTTGCTGCTCCGGACCACCGACGTCCCGTCCGAGGATGACGACGCGATCGGGCGACACCGTCTGCGAGAGAGTGTGTTTGAGGGCCCCGACCTGCCAGGTGCGGCTCGCCGAGCCCGGGTTGTAGATGGCGATCACCAGGTCGGCGCCGAGTGCGGCTCGGATGCGCCGTTCGATGACCGACCACGGCTTCAACCGGTCGGAGAGCGAGATGATCGCGAAGTCATGCCCGAGGGGCGCTCCCACGGCAGCGGCGACCGCGGTCGCCGCCGTGACGCCGGGCACCACACGGACGGGCACCTCGTGCCACCGGGGCTGTGCGGCGACCTCGGCGACCGCGGCGGCCATCGCGAACACACCGGGATCACCGGACGAGACGACGGCGACGCGAGCGCCGCGTCGAGCCAGGTCGAGCGCGAACTCGGCCCGCTCGGCCTCGACCCGGTTGTCGCTGGCGTGTACTCGCTGCCCCGGCCGCGGGGTGACGCGCTTGAGATAGGTGGTGTAACCGACGAGGTCGGTGGCCGTGGCCAGCTCGGCGCGGACCTCCGGGGTGGTCCAGCTGTCGTGACCCGGTCCGAGGCCCACGACGACGAGCTCACCGGGGACGGGCTCCGGCTCGAACCTCGGATTGTTGCGGCGTCCGGGGACGACGAGGATCGAGAAGTACGGCACCTCCGCGGGATTCACGTCGGCGGCCGGCAGCACCCGCTCGACGGTCGTCGACGCGCGTTCGACGTAGAAGGCTTCGTCGAGACGCCCGGCCTCGCGGAGGGCGTCGCGCACCCGCTCGAAGGTCCGACCGAGTTTCATGACCACGATCGCGTCCGCGGACCGGAAGCGGAAGAGCAACTCCGAGGTCGACGCGGTACCGGGCACGACGGTCAGCGTCTCCTCGCCCTCGACGAGCGGGACCCCGGTCGCCGCGGACGCCGCGCTCACCGAGGTGACGCCGGGCACGATTTCGGCGTCGAAAAGCGGTGCCAGGCGTTTGTGCATGTGCATGTAGGAGCTGTAGAAAAGTGGATCGCCCTCGGCGAGCAGGACGACATCGCGACCCGCGCGCAGGTGCACCGCGAGACGTTCGGCACTCTCGGCGTAGAAGTCGTCGAGCGCGCCCTGGTACCCACCGGGGTGGTCGGTCGTCTCGGTGGTGACCGGGTACATGAGACGTTCCTCGGTCTGGCCGTCGCGCAGGTAGGGTTCGGCCACCGACCGCGCGATGCTGTTGCCGTGTCGCGCAGAGTGATACGCGATCACGTCCGCGGTGCTGATCAGGCGGGCGGCCTTGACGGTCATCAGCTCGCTGTCACCCGGGCCGAGCCCGATGCCGTAGAGCGTGCCCGGACCTGACTCTCGTCCGGCCGCTGCGGTGCTGTCAGAGTTCATGGGGTCCACCATCATTCCTGCGGGGTCGCGAGCGCGTTGACCGCGGCCGCGGTGATCGCCGATCCACCGCGCCGGCCCGTGACCGTGATGAATTCGAGGTCGTCGCGTTCGGCCAGTGCCGCGCAGGATTCGACCGCGCCGACGAAACCGACGGGTGCCCCGACGATGGCGGCGGGACGCGGTGCGCCGTCGTCGATCATGTCCAGGAGCGCGAACAGTGCGGTCGGCGCGTTGCCGATCGCGACCACCGCACCTTCCAGGCGCGGCCGCCAGAACTCCAGTGCCGCAGCGGTCCTCGTGGTTCCCATCTTCTCGGCGAGGGCCGGGAGAGTGGGTTCGGACAGGTGGCACAGCACCTCGTTGTCCGCGGGGAGACGCTTACGCGTGATCCCGGACGCCACCATGTTCGCGTCGCAGAGGATCGGGGCGCCGGCTTCGAGCGCACTGCGCGCGGCGGTCACGACGCCGGGCGTCGCGACCACGTCGCGCGTCAGGTCGGTCTGGCCGCACGCGTGGATCATGCGGACGACAACGGTCGCGACGTCGGGTGCGAACGCGGAGAGGTCGGACTCGGCGCGGATCGTGGCGAAGGACTGGCGGTAGATCGCGGCGCCGTCACGCAGGTACTCGGTCATGGTGGGAACGAGCCTAACGGCGCCGCCGTTCGTATCCGCCGTCGGGCGTGGCCTGCACCGACAGGTGCGATTCGGCCGGCGACCCGCAGCCACGGGCGCAGCCCACCCAGTGTTCACGCTCCTCGACGGGGTCGTCGTCCTGCACCCGGGCCACCAGGTCGTCCCGGACCGGCGCATGCGCGGACGAGCAACCCGGGGCTCCGACGCAGCAGCTGACCTGGGCCCATGGCGAAGCGGCGTCGAAGATCAGACCCATCGGTGCGAGCACGCGGACGACGGTCTCGGCCACGCCTTCGCCGAGGTCGCACAGGAGGATCTCGCGGTCGGGGGTGAACACGACCGGCGCCTGCACGGCCGCGATGAATTCCGCCAGCCGGGCCGGCAAGCGTCCGAGTTCGACGACCGCGCCGAGCAGCACCGCGCCGTCGTCCTGGTCGAACCAGCCGACGATCGGTTCCTCCGAGGCGACCTGTGCCGCGTCCGGGTCGGCCCCGATGACGGGATCCAGCGTCGGGGCGATGATTTCCGCGAGCCGGCGCCGGGAGTCGTCGTCGAGGTCGCGGACCCGCCAGGCGCCGGGCGAGACCTCGCCCAGACCCGCGGCCACCGCGATGAGCGCGCGCACGATCGCCTCCGTACCGGTGGCCGATCCGACGGCCGTCCCGCCGATGAGGACGTCTGCGGCCAGGGGAGTGTCGCTCCGGATCATCGCGCACGCGTCGGGTCGTCGTCCGGCGATGTCACCGCGCCCGTCGTCGATGCCGAACAGGAACCGGCCGGACAGGGTGGCCGCGGCCGGGTCGGCCCGCAGGGCGTCGTCGAGGGCCGCGGCGAGCGGACGCGCGTCGGCGACGCCGCCGATGCGACCGGTCAGGGGGCTGAGCTCGATGTTGCGCACCTTGTCGTGGCTGCTGCTCGGCGCGAGCCCGGCGGCGACGACGGCCTGCGCGACGGCTTCGACGTCGGTGATCCCGCGCAGTTGGAGGTTGCCGCGCACCGTCAGTTCCAGGTGCCCATCGGCGTGGTCGGCGGCGGCCCGGGCGAGCGTCTCCAGCTGGTCCGGACGGATCCGTCCGCCCGGCAGCCGGACACGGGCCAGCGCGCCGTCGGCCGCCGGGTGCGTGTCGAAGACCCCTGGGCAACGGTCGGTGGCGGCCCGGGCTGACTGGTTCATCCCACCAGCCTACGACCGGCGGGCGCGGTGGCCGTAGGCTGAACGCACTGCGAGCGGGCTGAAGCCGGTGCGATTCCGGCGCGGTCGCGCCACTGTGACCGGGGGTCGGCATCGGCCGGACATCCGGAAGTCAGACCAGTCCCTCGCACTGCACCCGCCACTCACGGCACCGACACGCACCGGGCGCGACAACCCGGCGAGGAGACACGATGATCCTGCTGCTCTCGACCTCGGACACCGACCTGCTCACGGCCTCGGCGGCCGACGAGGGCAACGCGTCGCCCGACGCGTCGGTGTCCTACCGCGGCGCGAATCCCTCTCGCATCCTGACCGAGGACATCCCGCGTCTCGCCGCCGACGCCGACCTCATCGTCGTCCGCATCCTGGGCGGCGTTCGCGCCTGGGAGGACGGGCTGGCTGCGGTCGAGGCGACCGGCAAGCCGCTCGTCGTGTGTTCCGGTGAGCAGCAGCCCGACCCCGATCTGATGGCGCACTCCACCGTGCCCTCCGGCGTCGCCGCCCAGGCCCACGACTATCTCGCCGCGGGCGGTGTCGCCAACCTCGTGAACCTGCACCACTTCCTGTCCGACACCGTCCTGCTCACCGGCAACGGTTTCGAACTCCCGCAGCAGACCCCCGCGTGGGGTGTGCTCGAACGTTCTTCCGCTGAGCCCTCTCTGCTCCCTGAGGTGCGAGGAGCGCAAGCCGGCCCTTCTTTGCTCCCTGAGGTGCGAGGAGCGCAAGCCGACCCTTCATTGCTCCCTGAGGTGCGAGGAGCGCAAGCGACGAGCCACGAAGGGCCCGACGCCCCGACCATTGCGGTCCTCTACTACCGCGCCCAGCACCTGGCGGGCAACACGCGGTACATCGCCGCGCTGTGCGATGCGATCGAGGACCGCGGGGCCCGTGCGCTGCCGATCTTCTGCGCCTCGCTGCGGACCGCCCCCGACGACCTGCTCGAGCTGCTCGGTACCGCCGACGCCCTCGTGGTCACGGTGCTGGCCGCCGGTGGCGCCACGCCGGCCACCGCATCGGCCGGTGGCGACGACAAGGCGTGGAACATCGAACGGCTGGCCGCCCTCGACATCCCGATCCTGCAAGGTCTCTGCCTCACCGGGTCCCGCGCGGACTGGGAGGACAGCGATGACGGCCTGTCGCCACTCGACGTCGCCACCCAGGTGGCGGTGCCCGAGTTCGACGGCCGCATCATCACCGTGCCGTTCTCCTTCAAAGAGTTCGACGACGACGGATTGCCGTGGTACCAGCCGGATCTCGAGCGCTGCGCACGGGTGGCGGGGATCGCCACCGCGCACGCCCGGTTGCGTCGGACCCCGGCCGCCGACAAGCGGATCGCGGTCATGTTGTCGGCCTACCCGACCAAGCACGCGCGGATCGGCAACGCCGTCGGTCTCGACACCCCGCGCAGCCTGCTGCGCCTGCTCGCCGCGATGCGCGACGCCGGCTACGACATCGGCCCGGAGTCCGGTCCGGACGCGATTCCCGGTCTCGCCGACGATGATTCGGATGCGCTGATCCACCAGATCATCGCCACCGGCGGTCAGGATGCCGACTGGCTCACCGAGGAGACCCTCGCGGCCAACCCGATCCGCCTGTCGGCGCGCGACTACCGATCGTGGTTCGACACCCTGCCCGAGGGGCTGCGCTCGGCGGTCACCGAACACTGGGGACCCGCACCGGGCGACCTGTTCGTCGACCGCACGCACAATCCCGACGGCGACATCGTCATCGCGGCATTGACCTTCGGCAACATCGCGATCATGGTGCAGCCGCCGCGCGGGTTCGGCGAGAACCCGGTCGCGATCTACCACGATCCGGATCTGCCGCCGTCGCACCACTATCTGGCCTCGTACCGGTGGATCGCGGCGCACGACACCGGCTTCGGCGCCGACGCCATCGTGCACGTCGGCAAACACGGCAACCTCGAGTGGCTGCCGGGCAAGAACCTCGGCATGTCGGCGGACTGCGGGACCGACGCCGCCCTCGGCGACCTCCCGCTCGTCTACCCGTTCCTGGTGAACGACCCGGGCGAGGGGACGCAGGCCAAGCGCCGCGCTCATGCGGTTCTCGTCGACCATCTGATCCCGCCGATGGCACGCGCCGAGTCCTACGGCGACATCGCCCGGCTGGAACAGCTTCTCGACGAGCACGCCAACATCTCCGCACTCGACCCGGCGAAGCTGCCCGCGATCCGCCAGCAGATCTGGACACTGCTGACCGCGGCGAAGATGGACTCCGACCTCGGGCTCACCGAACGGCCCGACGAAGAGGTCTTCGACGACATGCTGCTGCACGTCGACGGGTGGCTGTGCGAGATCAAGGACGTGCAGATCCGTGACGGGCTGCACGTTCTCGGCGAGCCCCCGCGTGACGACGCCGAGGTCGACCTGGTCCTCGCAATGCTGCGTGCGCGCCAGCTCTGGGGCGGCACGTCGGCCCTGCCCGGCCTGCGCGAGGCCCTCGGGCTCGTCGAGGACGGCTCGGCCGAGCGCGGTTCCGTCGACGCCGTCGAGGCGCAGGCCCGCGAACTCGTCGCCGCCTGCGCGAAGGACGACTGGTCGACCGAAGCGGTTGCCGCGGCCACCGCGGGACTGCCCAGCGCGGTCGGGGATGTGCTCACCTTCGCGGCGACCGAGGTCGTCCCGCGCCTGCGTCAGACGACCGCCGAGGTCCCGCGGGTGCTGCACGCACTGGACGGCGGGTTCATCCCGGCCGGACCGAGCGGGTCACCGCTGCGCGGGCTGATCAACGTGCTGCCGACCGGACGCAACTTCTACTCGGTCGACCCGAAGGCGGTGCCCTCGCGGCTGGCGTGGGAGACCGGCCGCGCGATGGCCGACTCCCTGCTCGAGCGTTATCTGACCGACCACGGCGAATACCCGGCGTCGGTGGGGCTGTCGGTGTGGGGGACCAGCGCCATGCGCACCTCGGGTGACGACGTCGCCGAGGTGCTCGCGCTGCTCGGGGTCATGCCGGTGTGGGACGAGATGTCGCGGCGGGTCTCCTCGCTCGAGCTCATCGGCCTCGAGGAACTCGGACGTCCCCGCATCGATGTCACCGTCCGCATCTCCGGCTTCTTCCGGGATGCCTTCCCGCACGTCGTCACCATGCTCGACGACGCGGTCGCGCTCGCCGCGGCCGCCGACGACGAGTCCGACGAGCAGAACTTCGTCGCGGCACACGTGCGCGCCGCGATGGCCGAGCACGGCGACCGGCGTCGGGCCGTGACACGTGTCTTCGGTTCGAAGCCGGGCACCTACGGCGCCGGCATCCTGCAACTCATCGACTCACGGGACTGGCGCAGCGACGAGGACCTGGCGCGTGTCTACACAGAGTGGGGCGGTTACGCCTACGGGCGCGACCTCGACGGTGTACCTGCGGTCGACGACATGCGCGCGGCCTACAAGCGGATCGCCGTGGCGGCCAAGAACACCGACACCCGCGAACACGACATCGCCGACTCCGACGACTACTTCCAGTACCACGGCGGCATGGTCGCAACCGTTCGCGCACTGACCGGCTCCTCGCCCGAGGCCTACATCGGCGACAGCACCCGCCCCGACTCCGTCCGCACCCGCACGCTGTCGGAGGAGACCAGCCGCGTGTTCCGCGCCCGCGTCGTCAACCCGCGCTGGATCTCGGCGATGCAGCGCCACGGATACAAGGGTGCGTTCGAGATGGCCGCCACGGTCGACTACCTCTTCGGGTACGACGCGACCACCGACGTCGTCGCCGACTGGATGTACGAGAAACTCACCGAGTCCTACGTCCTCGACGAGACGAACCAGCAGTTCATGCAGCAGTCCAATCCCTGGGCGTTGCACGGCATCGCCGAACGTCTCCTCGAGGCCGTCGAACGCGACATGTGGCGCGAACCGCCGGCCGAGCTCCTCGACGCCCTCCGCACCGTCTACCTCCAGACCGAGGGCGACATCGAGGGCCGCGGCGAGGACGCCTCTGCCGGCTGAGCCGCCCACCGCTGGTTGAGCCGCCCACCGCCGGCTGAGCCGCCCACCGCTGGTTGAGCCGCCCTCCGCTGGTTGAGCTTGTCGAAACCCCCCCGGGACAAAACCGCGTCGTCGTTCGTTGTCCACGCAGACCCTGACGTCAACGGGTGCCGAAGGGCACCGAAGGACAGGTGAAGCACCATGGCTCTCCGCTGGTTCGCGGCCTACGCCGTGCTGGAGATCGCCGCGTTCGTCGCGATGGTCATGACCCTCGGATTCGGCTGGGCGGTGTTAATCAGCCTCGCCGCCGTCGTGCTCGGAGTCGTCATCTTGCGCTGGCAGGGACGCAAGGTCTTCGGCGAGTTGCAACGCGCGTCGAGGAACGAGGTCGATCCCCGGGCCCCGCTGGCCGACACTGCGCTCGTCGCCGTGTCGACGATCCTTTTGGTTGTCCCGGGCGTCGTGTCGACCGTCGCCGGGACCCTGCTGCTGTTCCCGCCGACCCGTCGGGTGATGCGTCCGGCCGTCTCCGCGGTGGGTGCCCGCCGTGTGGCGACCGCGATGGACCGGGCCGGGATGTATGCCACCGGTGTCTACGGCGCCGGACGTGGCGCGACCGTCGTCGAGGGTTCCGTCGTGGAATCCGACACGCCCGAGCCCGGGTCGCCGTCGGCGCCGCCGCACACCCGGGGCTTACCGCAGGGCCGCTGAACAGGTCCTGACCAGCCGGCGGTCGGCACCACGCCGCCCGCGTCACTGACACGCGCGCACCCGGACCGCTCGCCACCCTCCTCCGACGGCAAGGCACACTGAACGATCGTGGCAACCCAACTGCTTCTCGGCGGCGCCGTGTACTCGCCGGCGGCCCCCGACGCGACCGCGATGGCCGTGACCGACGGAATCGTCGTCTGGGTCGGGACCGACGACGTCGGCCGCGCACTCCATCCCGACGCCGAGGTCATCGACCTCGCCGGGCACTTCGTCAGTCCCGGGTTCGTCGACTCCCACGTCCACCTGACGTCCACCGGGCTCGGACTCGACGGCCTCACCCTGAACGAGGCGTCGAGCCGCACGCACTGCCTGCGGCTGGTGGAGAAGGCCGTGGCCGCCGAGTCCGCCCATGACGGAGGCGACCTCATCTGGGGTCTCGGCTGGGACGACTCGACCTGGGCGGGCGCCGAACCCGACGACGGTCGCTTCCCGACGACCACCGAGCTCGACGCCGTCGTCGGGACCAGGCCGGTCTACCTCGCCCGGATCGACGAGCACTCCGCGGTGGCATCCACCGCGCTACGACGCCTGATCCCGGACCTGGCCGACGCCGTCGGGTATCACCCGGAGGAGCCGCTGGTCGCCGAGGCCCACCATCTCGTCCGCGGCGCGGCCCGCCTGCTGGTCACCGCGGCGCATCGCGAACGCGCACAACGCCGCGCGCTCGACGGGGCCGCCGCCCACGGGGTGGTGGCCGTGCACGAGAACGGCGGACCGGACATCAGCGGCATGGACGACTTCCTCGCGCTCGCCGAACTCGACCATCCCGTCGAGATCCGGCGCTATTGGGGCCAGGCCGTCACCGACGCCGACCACGCCCGCGAACTGATGTCGATCACCCGGGCCGATGCCCTGGGCGGTGACCTGTTCATCGACGGTGCCATCGGCTCCCACACCGCGTGGCTCTCGGAGCCATACACCGACGATCCGCACACCAGCGGTATCAGCTACCTCGACCCCGACCAGATCCGCGATCACCTGCGCGCCTGCACGATCGCGGGCATCCAGGCGGGCTTCCACGTCATCGGCGACGCCGCGACCGGTGTGGTCGTCGGCGCACTCGCCGAACTCGCCGACGAACTCGGCACGCCCGCGCTCGCACGCTGTGCGCACCGGCTCGAACACGCGGAGATGGTCACCGCCGCCGACGCCGAGGTCCTCGCGCGCTGCGGCGTCATCGCCAGCATGCAACCGTTGTTCGACGCCGAATGGGGCGGTCCCGGCGACCTGTACGACGCCCGTCTCGGGGCGAGCCGTGCGGCCACCCTCAACGACTTCGCGATGCTGGCCAAAACCGGTGTCGCGCTGTCGTTCTCGTCAGACGCACCGGTGACGGCCATCGACCCGTGGTCGACCATCCGGGCCGCCGTGCACCATCATCAGCCGACCAATGCGATCTCGGCGCGCGGCGCGTTCGCCGCGACGACCCGCGGCGGCTGGCGGGCCGGGGGAGTCAACGACGGTGTCACCGGGACCCTGACGCCCGGCGCCCCGGCGAGTTACGCGGTGTGGGAGGTCGACGACCTCGTCGTCGCCGGATCCCACGAGAAGGTCCAGCGGTGGTCGACCGATCCGCGGTCGCGGGTGCCCGCGCTGCCGGACGTCTCACCGGGGGCCGCGCTGCCGCGCTGCGTGCGCACCGTGCATCGCGGCCGGACCCTGTACGACCGGGACGCCGGGTGAGTCCCCCGCGGGTCTCCCGATCCCGGATCTCAGCGTCCTGGCTCGCACGTACCGGGACCGCCGCCGCCGCGGGTGTCGCGATGTGGGCCGCGTTCCCACCGCGCAACTGGTGGTTCCTCGCGGTCCTCGGCCTCGGCCTGCTGTTTGCCGCACTCTTCGTCGGGTCGCCCCGGGTGCGCACCGGCGGGTGGATCGGCTTCGTCTTCGGGCTGGCGTTCTTCGTGCCGCTGTTGCCGTGGATCGGCGTCTACGTCGGTCCGCTCCCGTGGCTCGCCCTGGCCGCGGTGCTCGCCGTCTACCTCGCGCTGTTCGGCGCGATCGCCACCCTGACGATGCGCCTTCCGGTGCCCCCGGTGTGGTTCACGTTGTCGTGGGTGCTCGTCGAAGGGCTCCGGTCCGCCTTCCCGTTCGGCGGGTTCCCCTGGGGGAGAACCGCATTCAGTCAGGTCGACGGACCGCTGCTGCCGCTGGCCTCGGTGCTCGGCGCACCCGGGCTGTCGGCCGGTGTCGCGCTCTTCGGCTCCGCCGTCGCCTGGCTGCTCGTGATCCTCACCCGGGCGTACCGGCGCACGACGACCGTCTCCGACCCCGAGCACGCCGACGGCCCGGGGCCGTCCGCCGAACGTTCCTCGGGCGTGGTGCGCATCGCGACCGCCGCGGTGGCCATCGCGCTGCTCGCACCGATCGCGGCCATCGCGGCGACCCCCGCCAGCCTCGACCGCAACATTGCGACGTCCTCGGCCCGGATCGGTGCCATCCAGGGCAATGTCCCGCGCCTGGGTCTGGATTTCAACGCCCAGCGGCGCGCTGTCCTCGACAATCACGTCCGCACCACGATGTCCTACGGCCGGGCGATCGACACCGGGCAGACCGAGCAGCCCGACTTCGTCCTGTGGCCGGAGAACGCCTCGGACATCTCGCCGCTGGACAACGCAGACGCGGCCGCCGGGATCACCGCGGCCTCCGAGGCCGTCGACGCGCCGATCCTGGTCGGCACGCTCATCCGCAACCCCGATGGCCGACCCACCAATTCGGTCCTGGTCTGGGACGGCGCGCAGGGCCCGGTCGACCGCTACGACAAGCACATCGTCCAGCCGTTCGGCGAATACCTCCCGTGGCGGCCGTTCTTCCGCCTGTTCTCGTCGTATGCGGACATGGCCGGAGACTTCCGCCCCGGCACCGGAACCACGGTGGTCGATGTGCCCGGTCGCTCGGGGACGGTGACCGTCGGTGTCGCGACCTGCTGGGAGGTCGCCTTCGATCGGGCCGCTCGGCAATCCGTCCGGGACGGCGCGCAGATGCTGTTCGTGCCCACCAACAACGCGACCTTCGGCCGGACCGAGATGACGTATCAGCAGTTGGCCATGTCACAGGTCCGGGCCGTCGAACACGGGCGGTCCGTGGTCGTCGCGGCCACCAGTGGGGTGAGCGCCGTCATCGAGCCGGACGGATCCATCAGCCAGCAGTCCGGCATATTCACCGCGGAGGTGCTGACCGGTCGTCTGCCACTCCATGAGGACATGACCCTCGCGACCCGCCTGGGCCCCTGGCCGGAGGTGATCGCGATCATCGCGGCGGTGGCGGGGCTTTTGTTTGCGCTGCGCTCGCGTACTAGGTTCTCACTCAGGCCACGCAGGGTCGCCGCACGGGCGACCGGTGACACGAAGGAGCTCGATGGCATCGGGGATTGACGCCACGGCAGGGCAGCGGCGGCCCGACGACGCGCCGCAACGCGTGGTCGGCGCCGACGGCACGGGCGCACTCGTCGTCGTGCCGACGTTCAACGAGCGCGACAACCTGCCGCTCATCATCGGACGTCTACAGGACGTGCTGCCAGGGGCGCATGTCCTCGTGGTCGACGACTCGAGCCCGGACGGCACGGGCGATGTCGCCGACGACCTTGCCCGCGCCGACGCGGCGACCCGGGTCCATGTCATGCACCGCGTCGACAAGGACGGCCTGGGCAAGGCGTACCTCGCCGGCTTCGCGTGGGGACTCGACCGCGACTACGCCGTCATCGTCGAGATGGACGCGGACGGTAGCCACGCGCCTGAGCAGCTGCACCGCCTGTTCGACGCCGTCAACGACGGCGCGGATCTCGTGATCGGGTCCCGCTATGTCCCGGGCGGCAAGCTGGTGAACTGGCCGAAGCGCCGGGAGTTCCTCTCCCGCGGTGCCAACACCTATGCCCGTCTGGCTCTCGGTGCGGGCGTCCACGACATCACCGCCGGGTTCCGCGCCTATCGCCGCATCGTGCTGGAGAAGATCCAGCTCGACACCGTCGAGTCCGCGGGTTACTGCTTCCAGATCGACCTGGCGTGGCGCACGGTGCGTGCCGGCTTCGACGTCCGGGAGGTACCGATCACCTTCACCGAACGTGAGATCGGGGTGTCCAAGATGAGTGGCGGCGTGATGTCCGAGGCGTTCACGATGGTCGCCCGCTGGGGAGTCCAGAGCCGCCTCGAGCGCTGGGGACTGGTCCGGACGCGATGATCCGCTGAGCAGACGAACAGACCCGGCAGGATGTCCTGCCGGGTCTGTTCGGTTCCGGGCGTCGGGCGCCCGGCGGGTGTCAGTTGGTGATGCCCTTGCGCCGCTGCTTGAGCAGGTCGAGGCGCTCGTTGAGCAGCACTTCGAGCTCTTCCTCGCTGCGACGCTCGAGCAGCATGTCCCAGTGCGTACGCGGCGGCTTGGTCTTCTTCTCCTCGGGCTCGGCGCCCTCGAGGATGGTGCCTTCCATGCCGTTCTTGCACGGCCACTTCGACGGGACCTCCGCGTCGTCGGCGAACGGCACGTCGAAGATCTCGCCGTTGTCGGTGCGGTACTGGACGATGCGTCGTGGCGCGAGGTCGTGGTCACGATCGGTCTCGTAGCTCACCGCGCCGAGGCGGCTACCCCGAAGTACTCGATCTGCCATGAAGGGTTCCTCTCAACTTCGTCGGATCTCCCGGTCTGCCGGGAGATCTCTGTTGCATTCCAGGATCGCGCGCAACGCTGCGCACGACTTTCGGGTCGTCAACAGGAACATTCTACGCGCAATCCTGCGTGGGTTCGCCACCGGCGACGACCCGTGTTGTCCACCGCGGTCCGAGGGGCGGCGCCGCCGGGAGCGCAGCGAGCGGGGCCGGTCGTGACAGCGGTACGGTCTCGGTGTGGAACCAGGCACTACGCACGGCGTACAAACGGGCGCAGCGCGTCGGCGTCGGCCGTACGCCTGCGCCTGGTGCGGCCGCACGATGGTGGACTCCGAGATGGGGCGTCGGCGGAAGTACTGCAAGCGATCGTGCAGGCAGCGTGCCTACGAGCAGAGAACGCTGCTCGAGGGCACATCCATTCCCGACGACGCGGTGATCCTCTCCTCGGCGGAGGCCGCCGACTTCGGCGACCGGATGTTCGCGCTGCGGTGCGCCGCGGAGGACCTCGGCACCGCGGTGGCCGAAGGTGCCGAACACGACGTGCTGGCCGACCTCACCGACACTCTGCTCGAACTCGCGCGGGAAGCCGAGAAGCTGCGGTGACCGCGCGCATCTTCGCGCCCTCGCTCGTCGTCACGCTCGTGGCCCTGGTCGTCGCCTACCTCTACCTCGGCTGGACCGGCCTCGCCCTGTGCGCCATCCTCGGCGTGCTCGAGGTGTCCCCTGTCGTTCGACAACGCGGTCATCAACGCGACGATCCTCGAACGGATGAGCGCGTTCTGGCAGAAGATGTTCCTCACCGTCGGCGTGCTCATCGCCGTGTTCGGCATGCGTCTCCTGTTCCCGCTGGTCATCGTGTAGATCACCGGAGGTCTCAACCCCGTCGAGGCGCTCGACCTGGCGATGAACCCGCCACCTGAGGGGCAGACGCATTTCGCCGACGGTCAACCCAGCTACGAGACGATCCTCACCGAGGCCCACCCGCAGATTGCGGCGTTCGGCGGGATGTTCCTCCTGCTCCTGTTCCTCAACTTCGTGCTCACCGAGCGCCCGCAGACCTGGCTCACGTGGCTCGAGAAGCCGCTCGCCACGCTCGGCAAGCTCGACCAGCTCGCGGTCGTACTGGCCGCCCTCGCGCTGGTTCTCACCGCCGAGTTCCTGGCGCCGGACGAGAGCCGCGCGACCGTCCTGATCGCCGGAATCCTGGGCATGGTCACCTACATCACCGTCGACGGGCTCAGCTCGCTGTTCATGGCCGAACCGGAATCGGACGGGCCGGAATCGGACGCGACGGAATCAGGCGGGCCCGGATCACACAGGTCCGGATCGAACGGCTCCGGTCCGCACCCGGTCACCGTCGCCACCGGCAAGGCCGGGTTCTTCCTGTTCCTCTATCTCGAGCTCCTGGACGCGTCGTTCTCCTTCGACGGGGTGATCGGCGCCTTCGCCATCACCTCCGACCCGATCATCATCGCGTTGGGGCTCGGATTCATCGGCGCGATGTTCGTGCGGTCCATCACGATCTACCTTGTCCGCAAGGGCACGCTGGGGGAGTACCGCTACCTCGAACACGGTGCGCACTGGGCCATCGGCGCGCTGGCCGCAATCCTGTTGATCAGCATCGAGATCGAGATCAACGAGGTGATCACGGGGCTCGTCGGCGTGGCGTTCATCGGCGCGTCGCTCGCCAGCAGCATCCGCGCGAACCGGCGCGAAGCGCGTGCCGGGACCGGCGATCGACTGGCGGTCTGAGCTTCTCCGCGGCCGTCCTCGAACGTGCGATGAACATCTGCGGGACCTTTGGAATCAGCATGGGCCGCCTGCTGTCTTCTGTCGGTCGACAGGTGTAGAAATGACGACGTCGGTGACGTGTGTCACGCAGGAGCCGAAGCCGAGTGGCTCCGCGACACAGGTCCGGGTTTCAGGTCGACAACGCAGATTCGGTGGTCTTCATGGACAGCAAACAGCAGCAGATGATCCAGTTCGAGACGGACTGGTACTCCCTGGGCGGGGGCTCCTCCCGGCAGATCGTCGAGGAGTTCGGCCTCACCGATCGGGACTTCTTCTCCCAGGTCGACCGCCTCGTCGACACCGACCCGCCGTCGGGATTGACCGCTGCGGAGCTGCGCCGCATGCGCCAGGTCATCCGCCGTCGGCTGTGGATGGCCCGCTGATCCCAGCCCGCGCGCGGCTCGGGGGATAATCGACGGGTGCCCTTCTCCGATGACGATCTCGAAGCGTTCTATCGCGATGTCGAGGCACGCACGGCGTTCCGCGAGCAACCTCGACGCCGGCGCCGCGCCGGCATCGACTATCCGGCCTGCCCGACGCCTGACAAACTGCCGTTCGCCTCACCGGCCGACGCTCGTGAGGGCATCGATCGACTCCGTCGCCACCTCGTTGGTACCGCCCCGGAGCTGCGCTACTACGAGTGCTCCTGTCGCGCTTGGCATATCACCAGCTCGGCGCAACTGATCCATCGACGGGTGCCGCCGGCGCCGGCTCGTCGTCGGAAGGGTAAGAAGAAGCGGTGACGATTCCGCCCGCCGGCCCGCACGCACTCGTCGACCTCGCGAGCGACGACCCGTCGACGACCGCCGAGACCTACCAGCGGTTGCTCGGACACGAGGTCGGTACGGGCGCCGACGGCCGGCGAGTGGTGAACCTCGGCAACGTCGCCCTCTCGATGCGGCTGTCGGCCGGCGAGCCCGACACCCACGACGTGTACTTCACGGTCGACGACATCACGGCGTCCCGGCGTCTACTCGGCCGGCGCGGGTATCCGCTCGCGGACACCGTCCTCGGAGCGCTGGGTGAGACCAGTCCGGTCGGGATCGCCGAACGACCCGAATCCGGGGCGGCCGTTGACGGCGATCTGACCGGCCTCGACCATCTGGTCTTCACCTGCGACAACCGCGATGTCGCCGTCGCGCTGTTCGCCGGCACCTTCGGCCTCGATTTCCGTCTCGACCAGCCGATCGGGCAGGACGCCCGTCAGCTGTTCTTCCGGCGCGACGACCTGATCGTCGAGGTCGTCGCCGCGCCCCGCCCGCCGGCCGACCCGGTGCCGTCGTCGCCGGTCTTGCTCTGGGGTGTGGCATGGCGGTCGACCGATGTGGACACGACCCACGCGCGTCTGACGGCCGACGGACTCGATCTCAGCGAGGTCCGCAGCGGACGCAAGAAGGGCACGCGGATCTTCACGGTTCGCCACCGCGAACTCGCCACGCGGACCGTGGTCATCGGCCCCGACGCCGGAGCCGACTCGCTTCAGTAGCCGAAATCCGACAAAAGGTGGGTTTTCGGGAACGCCTGCGCTAATCTGACTACGAATGTTGTCGAATTAGTAGTATCCGAGACCGATGTTGGGGGCACCATGACCGCGGTACACGAAGAACGGACAGCGTCCGAACCCGCAGCGAGTGACTTCGTGGCGGGCGAGCCGCTGCTCAACCACCGCGACGACGAGATCGAACTGATCCCGCCGGACTCGCTGACCGCCAAGCTCACCGGCATGTACACGTTCCTCCCGATCAACGGGGCGGCGTTCGTGATGCAGGTGATGCACCCCGTCATCGGCGATGTCGTCGACAAGTATTCAGTCTTCCGCACCGATCCCGTGGGACGTGCGATCCGCTCCGCCGACTCGGTGCTGCGCTGGACCTACGGCGGTCAGGAGGCTCTCGAGGAGGGCAAGCGTCTCCGCAAGCTGCACCAGCCGCTGCAGATGCGCAACTCGGAGGGCAAGCACATCAGTGCACTCAACCCGGAGGCGTACGCCTGGGTGATCGCCACCGCGCTACCCACGATCGAGACCGCCGCGCCGCTGGTGCTGGGCCGGCACTTCACCCTCGAGGAGCGCAAAGAACTCCTGCGGGACAACCGCCGCATCGCCAAGATCGTCCAGGTACCGATGAAGAACTACCCCGAGACCCTCGAGGAGTTCGACGAGTACTTCGACGATTTCATCGAGAACAAGCTCGTCCGGCACCCGGTCGCGCTGGAACTGATCGGTCAGATGCGCGCCGCGCCCGTCGTCCCGAAGTCGGTGCCCAAGGCGTTGCGCCCCGCCGTGAAGAAGGCCGCTGCCACCGCGTCGGTGCCGTTCCAGAACTTCAACTACCTGACCACCGTCGGCGTCATGGATCCGCGCGTGCGGGAGATCCTGGGCCTGAGCTGGTCCGACGCCGAGCAGCATCACCTCGAGCGGATTCATCGCAATCTACGATTCGCCTACCGCACCCTGCCGGAGCGGCTGACGTACTTCCCGCTGGCCTATCACGCCCGGCGTCATCACGACGCGATCCAGGCCATGAAGGTTCGCGAGAAGGCAAGCGCTGCCTACCAGTACCACCCCAAAGAGGGTGCGGCGCACCAGGGCTGAGCGCTCCCTGTCGGTCTGGTCACGTCGTCGGGGGCGTGACCAGACCGACGACATGGTCGGCAATCGCCAACGATGACGTGATGCCCGGCGACTCGATACCGAAGAGGTTGACCAGGCCCGCGATGCCGTGTGACCGCGGCCCCTGGATCACGAAGTCACCGGCACCGGCACCCGGCCCGGCGACCTTGGGCCGGATCCCGGCGTAGGCGGGCACCAGGGCGTTGGCCGGCAAGTGCGGCCAATACATGCGGATGGCTCGTTCGAATGCGTCGGCGCGCGCCTCGTCGACGGCGTAGTCGAGTACCTCTCCGGCAATCGTCTCGTCGGGGGACGAGTTCAGCCATTCGACGTCGGGGCCGAATCGGGCCTCGCCGGCGAGATCCATCGTGAAGTGCACGCCCAATCCGCCGTCGGCGGGGATCGGGTAGACGAGGTGACGGAACGGCGCCCGGACGCCGGACAACCCGAAGTAATTCCCCTTGGCGAGGAAGCGCGGCGGGATCCGGCCGCCGAAGCCGGCCAGCGCCCGGGCCACCTCCCACGCGCCGATCCCGGCACAGTTGACGAGCGTCCGGGCGGAGGCCGATTCGCCGTCCGATGTCTGCACGGTGACGCCGTGTGCGTTGATCTGTCCGCCGATCACTCTGCTGCGCAACGCGATCGCGCCACCGTGTGCCTCCAGGTCACGCACCAGTGCACGCACCACACCGTCGACGTCGACGATCCCGGTCGACGGTGAGAACAGTGCCGCGACGCCTTCGACTGCCGGTTCCCGGTCGCGCAGTTCGTCCACTCCGATCCGTCGAAGGTCGGAAACGCCGTTGGCCAGACCGTGTCGGAGCAAGACGTCGAGGCGTTCGCTCTGAGTGCCGTCGGTGGCGACGATGAGTTTGCCCGGCCGCGCCCACGAGACGCCGTGCTCGTCGCAGAATCGGGTCAACTGATCGCGACCGCGGACGCACAGTTCCGCCTTCAGGCTGCCCTCGGGGTAGTAGATGCCGGCGTGGATCACCTCCGAGCTCCGCGAGGTCGTCTGCGCGCCAACCGAATCGGTGGCCTCGAGGACGACGACGTCGCGTCCTCGCCGGGCGAATGCCCGCGCCACCGCCAGCCCGACGATGCCGCCGCCGACCACGAGGCAGTCGACCTCCACACGCTCCGTCGTCGCGTGCTCGGCCCGGTGGATGCGCGTCACTGCTCGTACCTCCTCGTCGCATGTCGTCGAGTTCCGTCGGCCACGGTATCCGGGCAAACCCGGCGGCGTGGGGCAGACTGGGGTGATGCGGTATTCGGAGGTTCTCGCGATCGTGCAGGCCGGTGGACGTGGTTCGCGGATGGAGGTGCTGACCGATCGGCGGGCGAAACCCGCGTTGCCGTTCGCGGGCAACTATCAGCTCATCGACTTCCCGCTCTCCAACCTGCACCACAGTCACATCGACGACGTGTGGTTGTGCGTGCAGTACGAGGCCGAGACCATCACCCAGATCGTGGCGGGTGGCCGTCCCTGGGATCTGGACCGCACGAGCGGCGGGTTGCGCGTGGTGATGCCGGAGCAGACCGACGCCCCGGAAACCGAAGACGGCTTCGCGACCGGCAACGCCGACCTGCTGTATCGCATCCGCGGCCGCATCGCCGCCCACGCACCGGCCGAGGTCATCGTCATGAGCGCCGACCACGTCTACGACTTCGACTTCCGCGACGCCATCGAGACCCACCGCCGCCATGGCGCCGAATGCACTGTGGTCACCACGACGTGTCCGCTCGACGAGGCCGCGCAGCACGCCACCGTGAAAGCCCGCCGCGACGGGACCGTCCGCGAGTTCCGCTACAAACCCGAACGCGCCACCACGCGCACGATCGCCACCGAGATCTTCGTCTACGACCCGGCCGTGCTCATCGAGGGCCTCGAGTACCTGGAGAGCCGGACGACCGAGGGATCCCCGAAGGACGACACCGGCCTGGGCGACTTCGGCGAACACCTGGTGCCCTGGTTCGTCGACCGCGGCAAGACGGTGGCCCACGCGATGCCGGGGTACTGGATCGACGCCGGCCGTCCCGAGACCTACCTGCAGGCGCACCGCGACCTCATCTCCGGGTCCCTCGACGTCTTCCGCGCCGACCGGCCGATCCTCACCAACCAGCCGCAGCGCCCGGCCGCGCGTATCGAGACCGGGGCGGTCGTCGAGGGCAGTCTCGTCAGCAGCGGCGCCCACGTGCACGGAACGGTCCGACGCAGCGTTCTCGGACCGGGGGTGGTCGTCGAAAAAGGTGCGGTCGTGGCCGATTCGGTGATCTTCGGCGACGTTGTCATCGGCGCCGGCGCGTCGGTCGCATGGTCTGTCCTCGACGAACGGGTGCGCGTCGGCCCGAACGCGGTGATCGGCGGGCACCCGCGGACACGGCCGGTCCCGACCGAGAAGATCACGTTGGTCGGGATGGATACGCAGATCCTGCGCGGTGCCCGGGTGGCATTGGGAGACCGCGTCGAGCCGGGTCGCCGCATCCGGTGACCCGGGCCGACCTGTTCGCGACCGCGCGGCACTGGCGGGACCACGATCCGGACCCGTCGACCCGAGCCGTGCTGACCGATCTGATCGACGCGGCCGTGACCGGTGACGTCGCCGCCGCCGACGATCTCGCGGCCCGCTTCCACGGACCGCTGACCTTCGGCACCGCCGGCCTGCGCGGCGAGGTCGGTGCGGGCGAGTCACGGATGAACGTCGCCGTGGTCACCCGCGCCACGGCCGGTGTCGCGCGGTATCTGCTCGGCACGGTCGGTCCCGACGCGCGTGTCGTGGTCGGGTGCGACGCCCGGCACGGATCGGCCGAGTTCTTCGACGCGGCAACCGAAGTGCTTGCGGCGCAGGGGCTCACGGTGTTCGCGCTGCCACCCTGGTTGCCGACGCCGGTCACCGCTCATGCGACGCGTGCGCTCAACTGCGACGCCGGGGTGATGATCACCGCCTCGCACAACCCACCGGCCGACAACGGTTACAAGGTGTATCTCGGCGGCCGTGCCACCGACGATGCGGGCAGGGGAGTGCAGATCATCTCCCCGGCCGACGCCGACATCGCGGACCGGATCGCGCAGGCGCCGCCCGCTGACGAAGTGTCCCGCGACCCCGCGGCGGTCATCCACCTCGACGACGAGACCGTGCGGACCTATGTCGAGCGCACCGCGCGGCTTCGACCCGGCGGCGGCCCGTCGCCGGTGCGCGTCGTACTGACGCCGATGCACGGGGTCGGGGGTACGGTCGCTCGGGATGTGTTGCGGGCTGCGGGAATCGGCGACATCCACGTGGTGGCGGCGCAGTTCGCTCCCGATCCCGACTTCCCGACCGTGCCGTTCCCGAACCCGGAGGAGCCCGGTGCCCTCGACCTCGCGCTCGATCTCGCACGCGACGTCGGCGCGAACGTCGTGATCGCCCTCGACCCCGACGCCGACCGCTGCTCGGTGGCGACGGTCGGTCCCGATGGGCAGTGGCGACAGCTGACCGGCGACGAGATCGGCGCGCTGCTGGGGGAGCAGGCGGCACGGGATGCGACGCGCCCCGGTGACACCCTGGCGTGTTCGATCGTGTCGAGCCGGCTGCTCGGCCGGATCGCCGCGGACCACGGGCTGCGGTTCGCCGCGACGCTCACCGGCTTCAAGTGGATCGCCCGGACTTCCGGCCTGCGTTTCGGTTACGAGGAGGCGATCGGCTACTGCACTGACCCCGACACCGTCCGCGACAAGGACGGCATCGGTGCGATGGTCCGGGTCATCTCCCTCGTCGAGGAACTCGGGAGGGATGGCCGCACGCTGACCGACGAGCTCGACCGGCTCGCCCGTCGCCACGGCCTGCATGCCACCGCACCGTTGACGATCCGCGTCGAGGACACCGCGCTGATCGGCGAGATGATGCAGCGCCTGCGTTCGTCACCGATCGAACGACTGGCCGGCTCGCCGGTGGTGGAGAACCGCGACCTGGCACATGGATCCGCTGATCTCCCGCCGACCGACGGCGTCCTGGTGCGGACGGCCGCCGACGACCGCGTCGTCGTGCGTCCCTCCGGCACCGAGCCGAAGCTGAAGTGCTATCTCGAAGTCGTCCTCGACTGCTCGGACGGCGCCGTACCGCGGGACGAGGCCGCACGCCGTCTCGACGCCCTCGGTGCGGACATCTCGGCGGTGCTCGAGGTCTGAGCGCACTACGATCAATCCGTGCCGCGAACCGATTCCGATCAGCGCCTGCGCGACCTGACCCTGCTGCGTCAGGTCCGCGACCGGATCGACCGCGAGTACGCGCAGCCGCTCGACGTCGAGGCGCTCGCGCGCGGGGTGAACATGTCGGCCGGTCACCTGAGCCGCAAGTTTCGCCGGACCTACGGCGAATCGCCTTACTCGTACTTGATGACTCGCCGCATCGAACGGGCGATGACGCTGCTGCGGCGCGGCGACCTGACCGTCACCGAGGTCTGCTTCGAGGTGGGCTGCTCGTCGTTGGGCACCTTCAGCACCCGGTTCACCGAACTCGTGGGGGTCCCGCCGACGGTCTATCGCGAACAGTCGGCCGACGCGACGGACGGGATACCGGCGTGCCTGGCGAAGAACATCACGAGACCGATCAGGAATCGAGAAGCACAGCGCGGGTGAGACTGCCTAGCCTGATCCCATGAACATCACGATCCAGTACACCTTCCTCCCACACACCGATGGCGACGCCGCCCTGGGCTTCTACCGCGACCTCCTCGGTTTCGAACTCCGCAAGGATGTCGGCTACGAGGGCATGCGGTGGCTGACCGTCGGCCCGCCCGGACAACCGGGCACGTCGATCGTCCTGCATCCGCCGGCTGCCGATCCCGGTATCTCCGAGGAGGAACGCCAGACGATCCTCGAGTTGATCGCCAAGGGGAGTTACGGCGCGCTGACGCTGGCAACCGACGACCTCGACGGGCTGTTCGACAAGTTGCAGTCAAGCGGCGTCGACATCATGCAGGAGCCGATGGATCAGCCGTACGGCGTTCGCGACGCCGCCGTTCGTGACCCGGCGGGCAACCTCATCCGTATCGACCAGGCCGGCTGAGAGATGTGCGGACCCGGTCGATACCCGCCCCCGGAAGCACTCGGCGCGGTCGTCGACCGACAACACCCCGCGCCGGCGCCCGCCACCCTGGTTAGATCGACCGGGAGTCCGCGCACCGACCTCGTGGCAACGGACCTCCGGAATGACACGAGCACCCCGAACGCCGACGACCGCCCGCCCGCGGTCGCCACATTGATGGAGAGACGATGAGCCGAACAGCCACCCGTCCCGCACGGAAGGTCGACGCCGTGCGGGCCGACGGCATCCACCCCGCCGACACGCACGACATCATCCGCGTCCACGGCGCCCGGGAGAACAACCTCAAGGACGTCAGCGTCGATCTGCCGAAGCGTCGGCTGACGGTCTTCACCGGGGTGTCGGGTTCCGGGAAGAGCTCACTGGTCTTCAGCACCATCGCCGCGGAATCCCAGCGGCTCATCAACGAGACGTACAGCGCGTTCGTCCAGGGCTTCATGCCGTCGATGGCTCGTCCGGACGTCGACATCCTGGAGGGTCTGACGACGGCGATCATCGTCGATCAGGAGCGGATGGGTGCCAACGTCCGGTCGACCGTCGGCACGGCCACCGACGCCAACGCGATGCTGCGTATCCTGTTCAGTCGCTTGGGAACTCCGCACATCGGATCGCCGCAGGCGTTCTCGTTCAACGTCGCCTCGATCAGCGGGGCGGGTGCGGTGACCATCGAGAAGGGCGGGCAGAAGGTCAAGGAGCGTCGGAGCTTCTCCATCACCGGCGGGATGTGCCCGCGATGCGAGGGACGTGGCGACGTCTCCGACTTCGACCTCACCGCACTCTACGACTCGTCGAAGTCGCTCAACGAGGGCGCGCTGACGATCCCCGGCTACTCGATGGACGGCTGGTACGGCCGGATCTACCGCGGCTGCGGCTTCTTCGACCCCGACAAGCCGATCGCGAAGTACACCAAGAAGCAACTCAACGACCTGCTCTACAAAGAGCCCACCAAGATCAAGGTCGAGGGCATCAACATCACCTTCGAGGGTCTGATCCCGAAGATCCAGAAGTCGATGTTGAGCAAGGACCGTGAGGCGATGCAGCCGCACATCCGTGCCTTCGTCGACCGGGCGATCACCTTCGCGAAGTGCCCGGACTGTGAGGGCACCCGCCTCACCGCCGAGACCCGTTCGTCGAAGATCAAGGGCATCAGCATCGCCGACGCATGCGCGATGCAGATCAGCGATCTCGCCGAGTGGGTGGCCGAACTCGACGATCCGTCCGCGGCCCCGCTGATCACCGCGCTGCGAGACCACCTCAACGCGTTCGTCGACATCGGACTCGGCTACCTGTCCCTGGAACGCCCGGCCGGCACTCTGTCCGGCGGAGAGGCGCAGCGCACCAAGCTGATCCGGCATCTCGGTTCGTCGCTGACCGACGTGACCTATGTGTTCGACGAGCCGTCGATCGGTCTGCACCCGCACGACATCACTCGGATGAACGATCTGCTGCGCGCGTTGCGGGACAAGGGCAACACGGTGCTGGTGGTCGAGCACAAGCCGGAGGTGATCGCGATCGCCGACCGCGTCGTCGACATCGGCCCGGGAGCGGGCACCGACGGCGGCACGATCGTGTTCGAAGGGACCGTCGACGAACTGCGTGCCGCGGACACGCTCACCGGGCGCCACCTGGAGGACCGCGCCGCCGTCAAGAACGAGGTCCGCACGCCCAGTGGCCATCTCGAGGTCCGCGGGGCCGATGCCAACAATCTGCGCGATGTCGACGTCGACATCCCGCTCGGTGTGCTGGTCGTGCTCACCGGCGTTGCGGGCTCGGGCAAGAGTTCGTTGATCAACTCGACGGTCGCCAAGGAGGACGGGGTCGTCTCCATCGACCAGAGCGCCATCAAGGGGTCGCGGCGTTCCAATCCGGCGACCTACACCGGTCTGCTCGAGCCGATCCGCAAGGCGTTCGCCAAGGCCAACGGCGTGAAACCCGCCTTGTTCAGCGCGAACTCGGAGGGCGCCTGCCCCAACTGCAACGGTGCGGGTGTCGTCTACTCCGACCTCGCGATGATGGCCGGCGTCGCCGCGCCCTGCGAGGTGTGCGAGGGCAAGCGATTCCAGGCCGAGGTGCTCGACTTCACCTTCGGCGGCCGCAATATCAGCGAAGTGCTCGAGATGTCCGTCGCCCAGGCGGAGGCCTTCTTCGCCGACGGCGACGCCAAACTCCCGTCAGCACACAAGATCCTGCACCGGATGGTCGACGTCGGGCTCGGCTACATCAAGGTCGGTCAACCGCTGACCACCCTGTCCGGCGGCGAACGCCAGCGCCTGAAGTTGGCCAGTCACATGGGGGAGAAGGGCGACGTCTACATCCTCGACGAGCCCACCACCGGCCTCCACCTCGCCGACGTGGAACAGCTCCTCGGGCTGCTCGACCGTCTCGTCGACTCCGGAAAGTCGGTGATCGTCATCGAGCACCATCAGGCCGTGATGGCCCACGCCGACTGGATCATCGACCTCGGCCCGGGCGCCGGCCACGACGGCGGCCGGATCGTCTTCGAGGGCACGCCCGCCGATATCGTCGCCGACCGATCGACCCTCACCGGTGAGCACCTCGCCGAGTACGTCGGTGCCTGACACCGGGGATCCCGAACCACAAAACTGCTGGTCACATGCCAGAGGAGCAGAAGGATCTGAGCGATCTTGGCGTTGACAACTCCCGTACCCTCTGCTCCCTGAGGTGCGAGGAGCGATAGCGACGAGCCTCGAAGGGTCCAGCAACCAGGCCCCCCCAACCGACAGACTTCAACTCGACCTATGGACTTCGATCGAGGTCTACCGGTCGAGTTGAAGTCTGTCGGTCAACAAGGGAGTAGGTTCGCGCGAGACAACACAATCGACGCAGCGCTGCTGGCCCTTTCACTACCGCACCCCTCGTGACGCTCTGCCGCGCGAACGACGAACGTCCCCGACGGTGTCAGACGCCCGTGGCACAATGTCGGTTGATGAACGACGGGCGAGGTGAGAGTGGATCGTCGCGATCCGTCTCAGGGGTAACCCCTGGGTGCACTTCACAGCTGGTTCCTGCGTCCGACGCCGGCGCGCACGCTGCACGTGCCACACGGCGCCGCTGCTCAGTTCTGGTCACCCCATCCGTCGTTCATCATCACGTCAGCCCACGACGCGACACGGCGCCGTGACCGAACCGTTCCTGCAACCGCATGAGGCAGCGGAAGTCGCTGCGGCCTTCTCGCGCACGTATACCGCCTGGACGTGGCCGGAGATCCTGGCGGCAGTGAGAGCGGTCCTGCCCGCTGAGGTCACCTCCGAAGTCGCCGCCCGCATCATCGAACTCTCGCCTCACGAACCGCGACATCCCGCGACCGTGATGATCCAGGCCCTCGCGCCGTGGACCCACCCGGCACCCGTCGCCGCTCAACCCGTCGTCGTGCACGAACCACGTTCCGCGGGAACGGTGTCCGACGCTCTGCCCGATCTCTACGATGTCGAGCAGTTCGCGCACTGGCTCGACTTCACCGTGCCCGAGCTCGAATGGTTCGCCGACCGCGGCCAATGGCTACGAACGGCGCGCCCGCCGTTGCGTCACTACCGAATCTGGCGGCGTGAGAAGCGGGACGGTGTCCGGGTCATCGAAGCTCCGAAACCCCGTATGCGCGAGACGCAACGGCGCCTGCTGCGACGGTTGATTGAGCGCATTCCGGCCCATCCCGCGGCGCGCGGCTTCATACCCGGGTCGTCACCGGCTGCTTTCGCCTGGCCGCACACGGACCGTCCCGTGGTACTGCGCGTCGACCTCCGGCATTGCTTCGAGACGATCACCGTACCGCGCGTCCGAGCAGTGTTCCGGCAGGCCGGCTACCCGCCGCACATCGCCCGCCTGCTCGCCGAATTGTGCACCACAGCAACGCCTGTGGACGAACTCCGCGGTATCGATCACACGCACGCGGCACTCCTTCGGGAACGACACCTGCCGCAAGGTGCGCCGACCTCGCCGCATCTGGCGAATCTCGTGATGCGGCCGCTCGATCGGCGGCTCGACGGGTACGCCCGCCGTCACGGCCTCCGATACACCCGCTACGGCGACGACCTCGCGATCTCGGGCGACGCGATGAACGCCGACCGCGTGCTGTGGACGGTGCTCCGCATCGTCGAAGACGAGCGATTCACCGTGCACCCGGAGAAGGTCCGGATCATGCACAGCCATCAGCGCCAACACCTCGCCGGTCTCGTCGTCAACGACCGTCCGCAGGTCGCCCGATCCGACTACGACAACCTGCGAGCCCTGCTCCACAACGCCCGCCGGCACGGGGCGTCGTCGCAGAATCGCGACGAGCACCCGGATTTCCGTTCACACGTCTACGGGCTCATCGCGTGGATGGGTGCGACGGGGGAGACGCGCCGACGCCGGTTGTTGGACATGGCCCGCACGGTCGACTGGGACAGCTGAAAACCTCTGAGAACGGACCAAACGCCCGAACAATCCCGAACCTCACACCGGCTGCGGTTCGCTGTGAGACCACTGTTACCTCGGCCTTCCCCGCAGCGCGCCCAGTCGCAATGCCGGTGGACCAAGGTCCGTGCATGGACAAACAACTGCTCGAACGCAGCCTGGCACTCGTCGACCTTCCCGACGCGGGCCTCACCGTTCGCTTCTACGAGATCCTGTTCGACCGCTATCCCACCGTTCGCGCCATGTTCGGCCGCGACACCAGGGCCCAGGCCGAGATGTTGCGCAGCGCCGTCGCCTCGGTCGTGGAGCATCTCGACGACGCCGAGTGGCTGACGACGACTCTGCACGCGTTGGGGCGGCGACACGCCGGTCTCGGCGTCACCCGACCGATGTACACGGCGGTCGCGGAATGCATGATCGCCGCGATGAGTGAGATCGGCGGCGAGTCTTGGACCCCGGCCATGACGCTGGCCTGGGACCGCGCACTCGGCGCGGTCGCGACGATCATGCTCGACGGCTATCCGGACGACGGCGTGGTCGACATCATGCCGGCAGATCGACGCAAACCCGGAGCTGCCTGACCCGCCCTTCACCCGATCCCGGCGACGCCCGATCACTTCGACTCGCCACGGTCCCATCGACCGACCCCACCGGAGAATGCTCGACCACCCTTCGACCGTCGACGACCGACGAGTCCACGTGCGACCCGCACCGCCCGACTACACGGCCACGGCCCGGCCACCCTGAATCGCACGCCCTCCGCGATACGATCCCGCTCGGAAGTGAGGGCTCGTGACTGCTGCTGTAAACCCGCGACGTGCGCTGGATCGATACCTGGGATCAGCCTGGGCCCGGTGGGCGACACTCGCCGTCTTCCTCATCAGTTCGGCGGTCGCCATCGTCGTGCTGCCGAACCAACCGCCGGCCCCGTATCGCATCGATTTCGACGTCTACCGCATGGGCGGACGGGTCCTGCTCGACGGCGGCGACCTGTACGGCATCCTGCCCCGACTCGCGGAAGGCTCGTACCTCCCGTTCACGTATCCACCGCTTGCCGCAGCGCTGTTCTCGATCTTCACGGTCGTCCCACTCGGCCTCGGTCAGGCCCTGTTCACCGCGATCTCCATCGGCTGCCTGCTGGTGGTGTGCCGCATCGTCCTGTCCTGCCTCGTCGAGCGGCCTGCTCACCAGTTGTGGTGGCTCGCAACGGCCGCCGCGACGGTCGGCCTCTGGCTCGAACCCGTCCGCGACACCCTCAACTTCGGACAGATCAACATCGTGCTGATGACGCTCGTCGTCGTCGACGTACTGCTGGGCCGCGGCAAGTGGTGGAACGGGCTGCTCGTCGGACTCGCCATCTCGATCAAGCTCACCCCCGCGGTCTTCCTGTTGTTCTTCCTCGTCCGCCGGAACTGGCGCGCACTCGGCGTGGCCGCGGCGTCGGCGGTCGCCTACGCCGGTCTCGGCCATCTCCTGACACCGAACGACTCGCGCACCTACTGGACATCGACCCTCTTCGACACAGACCGCATCGGGAGTCCGCACTTCGCGAACAACCAGTCGATCAAGGGTGAGCTCGGCACCGAGACCGACGTCGCGTGGTTCCTCGTCTCGCTGATCGTCGGCCTGTTCATCGCCTGGGTCGCGTGGCGTCTGCTGTCGGTTGGACCGGCAGGTCCACAGCCGTCCGGGCCGCGCGACGTCGCGGCACTGATGGCAGTCGCGTTCGCCGCGCTGTACTGCTCGCCGGTCGCCTGGGACCACAGCTGGGTCTGGGTGGTCCCGCTGCTTATCCTGCTGACCTTCCTCGCGACCACGCCCGCGGCGTCGGCGATGTGGTGGTGGCTCGTCGGTTCCGGGCTCGTCATCTTCGCCGTCGCGCCGCATCAGCGAATCCCGCAGCGGTACGACGCCGAGTTGTCCTGGGTCTGGTGGCAGCATCTCGTCGGGTCGTCGTTCCTGCTCTGGGGTCTGGCGGTGCTGGTCGCGCTGGGGGTCTCGGGGCCCCGGGTGCTGACCTCCCGACGGTCGGCCGACACGCTCGCACAACCTGCGTGAACACCCCGTCTGCACACTCCCCTTGAAACAGACGCTAAAATCCGTTCCAATGGTGCATAGTGATGTAACGCACATCGGAACAACGGGGAGTGGCAGGTTCATGACGAGTCGGAAAAAGCAGATCCAGAGCGTGCTGGCGAAGGCGAGCAGCATGTACCCGAGCTCGGAACGCCCGCTGGCCGAGCCACCCGCCGGGTCGGACCTCAAGCCGGTGATGGGCGATCCGGGGATTCCGTACCTCGGCAACACTCTCGAAGCACTGGTCGACCCGCTGAAGACGGCGATGGAGCGCTTCGAGCGCTACGGCCAGGTCTCGTGGTCGGGCGCGCTGGGCATGAACATGGTCACGCTCGTCGGTCCGGATGCAATCGAAGCCGTCTGGATGAACCGAAAGAAGGCGTTCTCCAGCGAGCTCGGCTGGGAACCGATGATCGGCCCGTTCTTCCGCCGGGGCGTCATGCTGATGGATTTCGACGAGCACATGCAGCACCGCCGGATCATGCAGCAGGCGTTCAGCCGGCCGCGCCTGACCGGCTACCTCGACATCATGACCCCGCACATCGAGAAGACCCTCGCCAACTGGGAGGTCGGCAACGGCTTCAAGATGTACTCCCGCACCAAGGACCTCACGCTGTCGCTGGCGACCGAGGTGTTCATGGGTGCTCACGTCAGCGAGTCCGAGGCGCACCGCCTCGAGCACGCCTTCGAGGCAGCCGTGCGTGGCGGCCAGGCGATCGTGCGCAAGGACGTCGGCAACTGGACCTGGGCGCAGGGACTCCGCGGCCGCGAGGCGCTGCAGGAGTACTTCCGCTCCGAGATCCCGCTGCGTCGCGGCAACGACGCCGACGATCTCTTCAGCGTTCTCTGTAATGCCGAGAGCGACGAGGGTGAGACGTTCTCCGACGAGGACATCGTCAACCACATGATCTTCGTGATGATGGCTGCACACGACACCAGCACCATCGCGCTGTCGATGATGACCTACTTCCTCGGCAAGCACCCCGAGTGGCAGCAGCGTCTGCGCGAGGAGTCCCTGGCCCTCGACAAGCCGACGATCGACTACGACGACGTCGACAAGCTCCCCAGCATGGAGCTGGCCTTCAAGGAGACGCTGCGCCTCAATGCGCCGGTCGGCATGCTCTTCCGGATGGCGATCGAGGACACCGAGATCTGCGGTCACTACATCCCGAAGGGCACGCTGCTCGGCATCCACCCGTGGGCGACGATGCTGCGCAAGGAATGGTGGCCCAACCCCACCCACTTCGACCCCGAACGCTTCTCGCCCGAACGCCGCGAGGACAAGGTCCACCGCTTCGCATGGGCGCCCTTCGGCGGCGGCGCACACAAATGCATCGGCCTGTATTTCGGTGGCATGGAAGTGAAGTCGATCCTGCACCAGATGCTCCAGCGCTTCGAGTGGGACGTCCCGGCCGGTTACCGCCCGGAACTCACCTACGGCACCGGTCCGACCCCCGCCGACGGCCTCCCGATCAACCTGCGGCACCGCAAGATCTGAGCGCTACCCCCTGCTCCCTGAGGTGCAAGGAGCGATGCCGACAGCCCTCTGCTCCCTGAGGTGCGAGGAGCGATAGCCGCCGGGCCGAGCAAGCGACGAAGGAGCGCG
>NZ_JAMBDT010000189.1:0-1642 GCF_025143765.1 Gordonia sp. p3-SID1431 | reverse complement strand
TCTGCCTTGTGATTATTGATTCACCACAAACAAATAGTCACAAGAAGAAAGGCACCTCGCAGGTGAAGAATAACGTGTATCCCGAGTTGACGGTGGACCCCACGCGCACTGAGTCGGTGCTGACAACCTCGGGCGGGGTGTTGCTGACGAAAACCGTGCAGGTCTCGGGCCTGGGAGCCGAGCTGACCGCGGCGATGGCGCCGTGGCGGACCGCGGCGACGGTCCATGATCCGGCCAAGATCGTGCTGGATCTGGCGCTCACCTTGGCGACCGGTGGTGACTGTGTGGCCGATGTGGCCACAGTCCGGGCTCAGCCACAGTTGTACGGGCAGGTGGCCTCTGATCCGACGATTTCGCGGGTGATCAGCAGGCTGGCTACCGATGTCGAGGCGGTCAGTACCGCGATCAGCGCGGCTCGCGCCGCGGCGCGGGAGCGGGTGTGGGGCATTGCCCGCCCGTTGGAGGGCACTGCGGGCAGCATCGATGGCGGGCTGGTGATCGTTGATCTCGATGCCACGACCGTGACCGCCGGCTCGGCCAAAGAACAGGCCCAGAAAACGTATAAGCGGGTGTTCGGGCATTCCCCGATGTGTTCGTTCGTCGACCACGGCGCCTTCGGCACCGGGGAAACACTGAACCTGGACCTGCGGCGTGGAGGTGCCTCACCCAAAGGTGCGGACATGCACATCGCGGCCCTCGAGGCGGCGTTGGCCCAGCTGCCCGCCGCTGAACGCGCCCAGGTGCTCATACGTACCGATTCGGCCGGGTGTGCCAAAAAGTTCCTGGCCCACCTGACCGAGCAGAATCTGCAGTACTCGGTCGGGTTCACCATCTCTGAACTGGTCAAAGACGCATTGGACGTGCTGCCTGAGGCTGCCTGGGTGACCGCGATCAACACCGACGACGCCGATCCACGAGCTGATGCCCAGGTCGCCGAGATCACCGACCACATGCCGCGCTCGGTCCGTGACACCGAAACCGCCTACGAGCCCTGGCCACCCGGGATGCGGCTGATCGCGCGCCGCGAATATCCCCACAACGGAGCCCAACACCTCATCACCGACATCGAGGGCCGCCGCTACACCGTGTTCGCCACCAACACCCGCGGCCGCGGCTGGACACTGCCGATCCTGGAACTGCGTCACCGTCAACGTGCCCGCGCCGAAGACCGTATCCGCTGCCTCAAAGACACCGGCATGGCCAACCTACCGTTCGACTCATTCGCCAAAAACCAACTGTGGCTCGATATCGTCGCCCTGGCCTCCGACCTCATTGTCTGGACTCAAACCCTCGGCTACCACCGCCACGACCCCATCCGCCGCTGGGAACCCAAACGCTTGCGCCACCGCCTGTTCACCGTCGGCGGCAAGATCATCACCCACGCCCGCACCACCACCCTGCGACTACCCACCGACTGGCCCTACAACCACCACATACGCCACGGCTGGCAACGCCTCACCGCCTAACCAGCCCCTCGGTCACCGCGCCCCGTCACCGCCGCCCACCCCACCTCAGAACCCGAACAACCAGCGAACCCAACGCTGGCGATCCACCCTGCCCACACACCAGCACCAACCATCAAAAGGCGACACCGACAACCGATCGGCGAAACCCTACCCACCCGTGAAAGATTCAGGCTGAG
>NZ_JAMBDT010000188.1:0-1682 GCF_025143765.1 Gordonia sp. p3-SID1431 | reverse complement strand
CTAGCCTCGTGCTTTCACGCTGATTCCGTGTCGTGAATGAAGAATGGTGCCCTGACCTGGGATGATTGAGATTGCGAAGTCATCAATCGGACCAGATCGAGGAGCACCATTCAGGTGAGTAAGTCTACGTCGCCCTATCCCGTGCTGTCTGCAGATGGCACCGGAACCGGGGTAGTGTCGCAAGCCGGCGCCACGGTGTTGCTGCGGACAGCCGAGAAAACGGGCCTGACCACCGATTTATCGGACGCGTTGACACCGTGGCGTAAACCCCTGGCGACCCACGATCCAGGCAAGATCATCACGGATCTGGCCGTGGCAGTCGCGATCGGCGGTGATTGTCTGGCCGACATCAACCAACTGCGCGCCGACCCCGCCGTATTCGGTCAGGTCGCCTCTGACCCCACGGTGTCACGACTGATCTCGGCGTTGGCCGCCGACGCCCCAGCGGCATTGACGGCCATCAACTCCGCCCGCGCTGCTGCCCGGGCAGAGTGCTGGTCAGCAGCCGCCACGTCCGCCCCCGATCACGACGCCGATACTGGCGATCCCCTGATCGTCGATCTCGACGCAACCTTGGTGACCGCGCACTCGGAGAAACAGGATGCGGCACCAACCTACAAGCGCGGGTTCGGTTTCCACCCGCTGTGTGCGTTTGTCGATCACGGTAGCCAGGGCACTGGCGAACCCCTGGCCATCCAATTGCGGCCCGGCAACGCCGGCGCCAACACCGCCGCCGACCACATCACGGTCACCGCCGCCGCACTCGAGCAGCTACCGACGGTGCAGGGGTATCGGGTCGGCAAGTCGGTGCTGGTACGCACCGACTCGGCCGGCGGCACCCACGAGTTCCTCGGCTATCTCACCCGCCGGCGCCTGGCCTATTCAGTGGGATTCGGGCTGACCGAGACCATCGCGGCCGCAACCGACCGGATCAGTCCCGAGGCGTGGACCCCGGCCTACGATGCCGACGGCGTGCAACGCGACGGGGCGTGGGTGGCCGAGTTGACCGGGTTGATCGACCTATCGGGCTGGCCGCAGGGGATGCGTGTGATCGTCCGGAAGGAGAGGCCGCACCCGGGTGCACAATTGCGGTTCACCGACCGTGATGGGTTGCGGCTGACCGCGTTCGCCACCAACACCGTCCGTGGCCAACTCGCTGATCTGGAGCTGTGTCACCGGCGGCGGGCTCGATGTGAGGACCGGGTCCGTACCGCCAAAGACTGTGGCCTGACGAATCTCCCGCTGCACGGCTTCGATCAGAACCGGATCTGGTGCGCGATCGTGATGCTCGCCTGCGAGTTGATCGCCTGGACGCAGATGCTCGCGTTCACCGATCACCCTGCTCGCCGGTGGGAACCCAAGCGACTGCGCCACCGCGTGTTCTCGATCGCGGCCAAGATCAGCCGCCACGCCCGGCGAACCCGCATGAAGCTGGCCACCCACGCTCCGCACGTCGATCTGCTACTCGACGGGCTAGCAAGGCTTGCAGCACTTCCAGCGCCGGCCTGACCACCAGGCCGACCAACCTTCGATCCAGAAAGGACATTCACACCTCGGGGCCGTGAAACCCGACGCACACCGACGCCTCGGACAACACCACACGGCCCACGCCCGAAATCCGGTCCTCAGACCACCCAACCGGGCCACTCAACAAGGGACCGCCACCTCACGAAACATCGAGG
>NZ_JAMBDT010000187.1:0-2333 GCF_025143765.1 Gordonia sp. p3-SID1431 | reverse complement strand
CTTCTCTGGCATCGTGCTCCTCATTATCGATGCCTCTACGGTTCGGGGGGAACCTCACTCTTCCGTGAGGGTTTGGCGGGTGGGATGAGCGGAACGCTTGATGCCATCGGCTCTCGCGCCAACTCGATATACCCGCCGGGGATGTTCGGTGTTCCGGTGAACCTCGGTTCCTACGGTGGGATGTTCTCGGATCACCTTATGAGTGCGCCTGGCCTCTCCTCGCTTTTTCAGAACGCGCAGAAGCAGATGGTCGACAAATACCCTGACGTGATCGCGCGTGATCAGTCAGCTGAGGTGATGTACAGCGCTCCCGGAGCAGCCGACGTACGGGTCGATCTCCAGTTCGCCGACGACATGGGCGACTTGTGGCGTCGACGGCACGGTCAGCAACCCGAGCCTGTGATGGAGGACGAGTAGGCCAAGTCTCCGAGTCCGACCCACGTCCGAAATGATAAGAACGTCATAACACCTAATCGCAAGGCGCCAGACCTTGGTCAGTCGCCTCTAAGAGCAGAGCCACTCGATGTCGACCACTATGCCCAAACAAACGCCCCCGAAGATTGCTCCCTTCACCCCGGATTTCGTCAAGGGCGTGTGCGACGTGCTTTCGCAGACAGATCATCCGGGACTCACCGGTTCCGAGATCGACTCCTTGCTCCAGATGGTGGGAGTCAGGCAGCGTGAGCCGGGCGGCAACAAGCGCGACAGCCTGTACGTCACTCTCTACAACGTCCAGGTTCGACAGCAAGCCGGCAACGTCATGGGCGGATTCATCGCAAAGGCCATGAATCCTAGCCGGTATGCCGCTCAGCCAGCTCGTTTCGACGAGCTGCGCGACCAGCTCAACCAGTTCCTCGTGTACTACGGCTACGCAGTTAACGAAGCGGGCAAGCTCGCATCCGGAGCGAAGGCATCCAGCATCTCCGAGGGTGCCGCCCTGGCCGGACGACTTCAAACTGAGCTGAGGCGCCGAGGGTGTCACAGCGAGTTATTCCGCTACTGCGACGAGGAACTCATCGGGCGTTCTCTGTTTCATGCAATGTCGGAAGCGTCGAAGAGCATCCCAGCAAGAGTCCGCGGCATCACGGGGTTGGCGGGTGATGGCGCAGCTCTTTACGACGGCGTCCTCGGAACCAATCGCGAGCATCCCGCCTGGTCCATCAACGCCCATGAATCAGACTCCGACATCAGCGAGCACCGCGGCTTTAAAAGCCTGCTCGTTGGGATCCACGGGCACTTCCGAAACCCGCGCGCGCACTCCAGCCGAATCTTCAATGATGAGGTTCTGAACGATTTCTACGACGCGTTCTCGCTCTCCTCCTACGTACATCGTCGGCTCGACTCAATGAGGAGATTGACCGCACCCCACTGAGCCGAAAGCTTGGCTTGCGGCTATCCGCGCCGAGGAACGATTGCTCGGGTCGCTGCTCACGGTCTCAGGTCCGGACCACACCAGAACCAACGGCCCGCTCTAGATCCGCTATGACGAGTCCTCTCATCCGTTTCATCACGACCGGCTTTCTGGGTGCCCACCCCCTCGCTGCGAACGTCACCAATCTGCTCATGCGGCTGCCGACCTCCGGGAGGGCGGCAGATCAGCGCGCCCAGCGAGTGGCGCCGCCAGAATGTCCTATCGCGCCGATATCCTGCCTACGTGCCTCCCCGGTCGCGGGAGGACGTGCTGCGCGATCAAGGGTGAGTGATGATTGACGAATCGGCGGTCGTCGAACAGTTCCTCGAGCTAGCTCGGGGCACGAGCAGCTCGCTGATCAGCTTCCTGCCGGCGTTCGAGGACGCCGTCACAGTTCCGGAAACATCGACTATCGTGCGGACGCACTTTCTCGCACATGATGCCAACGGAGCGCCTGCTGTGGAGCAGCTCGCAGGAGCGATGGCGTCTGCGGCCATGGATTTCTGTATAGCACGTTCGAAGATCGAGCGAGCGTATGCAGAGTACGAGGAGACTCGATCGACCGCGGCCATCGTGAGCTTGAATGAGCTGACGTGTGCGGTCTCAGGAGATGCGTGACGTCGTGTTCTCGGGAGATGCTTACCGGCGGTGGGGCCGGTGGGCGTTGAAGTTGCGAATGGTCTTGGTGGTGGTTCGTGCGTGCAGTGACAGTTCTCTGGCGCCGTCGAGCACTCGTAGGTGGTGATCGTCGACGATGATGGTGACGATGGTGCCGGCGTAGGTCGGACTGACTCGGAGGCGTTGGCCGGCCACCATGATCTGACCGCTCTTGGGAACCCGGCGCTGCACGCTCTGCGGCCCTGACGGTGGCGCAGGCGGCAGCGGGGTGCTGGCTTCCCGAACTCCGGTCAAGCGGCGAATA
>NZ_JAMBDT010000186.1:0-2344 GCF_025143765.1 Gordonia sp. p3-SID1431 | reverse complement strand
AAGGCCCAGGCGATGACGGTGAAGGTGCCAACCGATCACCATCACCGCCCGGGAGTTCCATTGAAGTCTGCGAAGGACCGTATGGACATCATTTCTGCTTACCGAGAACTCGGAAGCTATCGCGCCGCAGCCGAGGTGTGCGGCACCACCCACAAGACCGTCAAGCGCGTGGTCGATCGGTTCGAAGCCGACGATCAACCACCCGATCGCAAGGAACGGGCCCGCAACTACGATGCGGTGGCCCAGCTCGTCGCGCAGCGAGTCGCGCGGTCACACGGCCGGATCACTGCCAAACGGCTGCTACCGGTAGCGCGAGCGGCAGGATATGAGGGGTCGGCGCGGAATTTCCGTCGTCTGGTCGCCCAGGAGAAAACGCAGTGGCGCCGTGAGCATCACCGCGGCCGTCGCCCGGCAGTGTGGGCTCCGGGTGACTACCTGGTCATCGATTGGGCGGTGATCGGCGGGTTACACATGTTCTGCGCGGTGCTGGCGTTCTCACGCTGGCGGTTCGTTCGGTTCGCCACCAACGAAACAGCCACCACCACACTCGGATTCATTGCTGAAGCCTTCGAGGAGATCGGTGGAGTGCCCAACAAGGTACTTGCTGATCGGATGGGCTGCCTCAAAGGTGGAGTCGTCGCCAACGTCGTCGTACCCACCCCCACGTATGTGCGGTTTGCCACCCACTACGGGTTCGCCCCGGACTTCTGTCACGGCGCCGATCCGGAGTCGAAGGGGATCGTGGAGAACCTGTGCGGGTACGCGCAGTCGGATCTGGCGCAGCCGTTGTGGACCGAAGCCAAGATCGCCGCGGGTCGCGACGACGTGCAGCTGGATGTGCATCTGGCGAACCGGGCTGCGTGGGACTGGTGTGCCGAGGTCAACACTCGACGCCACAGCGATACGCTGACGGTGCCCACTGACCAGCTGGTGAGTGAACGGAAAGTGTTGGCGGCGTTACCGTCTCTGCGTGCTCAGGTCGGCCCGCCGCCTGTCACCCGTAAAGTCGACCGTCTTTCCTGTATCCGGTATGCCTCGGCCCGCTACTCGGTTCCTAACCGGCTCATCGGCGCCACCGTGACCCTCCTTCAGGACGGTGGAACGCTCCTGATCGCCGAGCCCGCCTCGGGCGAGGTGGTCGCCGAGCATGCGTTGGCTGCACCAGGAGAGGTGGTCCTCAACGACGATCATTACGGCGGGCCACGCACACCCCTTAGTCGTGCACCACGACCGAAAACTGCTGCCGAAAAACAGTTCTGCGATCTCGGAGAACCAGCCGAGCAGTTCCTAGTCGGTGCCGCGGCGATCGGTAATACCCGCCTGGCCGGTGAACTCGATGACATCCTCGGACTCATCACCTCCCACGGCCACGAACAGGTGCTCACCGCCCTGACCAGGGCGGTGGCGTTCCGACGGTTCAAGGCCGCCGATGTGCGCTCGATCCTCGATGCCGGAGCCGGCATCCCCAACCCGCGACCGGCCGGCACAGCACTGCTGGGCCACCTGCCTACCGCCCCCACCCGCTCGCTGGATGCCTACAAACTCGGCGCCGGCGACAAGGAGGTGTCATGACCACCACAACATCGAAACCCGTTGCACCCCAGACAGTGCCACCGCTACCAGCCGATCTGGATCTGGCGCTACGCCGATTGAAACTGGCCTCGATCCGCCGTAGCGCACCCGAGGTCCTACTCACCGCGAAAACTCAGCGATGGACACCCGAAGAAGTGCTGCGAACACTGGTCGAGGCCGAGATCGCCGCCCGTGATGCCTCCAACATCCGCAACCGACTCAAAACTGCCGGGTTCCCAGTCACCAAAACCTTGGAATCGTTCGACGTGGCCGCATCCTCTATCCCGGCCAACACTTTCGACTACCTGTCGTCACTGGAATGGGTTCGGGCTCAACATAACCTGGCCTTGATTGGCCCGGCCGGGACCGGTAAGAGCCACACCCTGATCGGGCTGGGGATCGCCGCGGTGCACGCCGGGCACAAAGTGCGGTACTTCACCGCCGCCGACCTCGTGGAGACCCTGTATCGCGGGCTGGCCGACAACACCGTCGGTAAAACCATCGACACCCTACTGCGCCAAGACCTGATCATCCTCGACGAGGTCGGATTCGCCCCACTCGACGACACCGGCACCCAACTGCTGTTCCGACTCGTCGCAGGCGCCTACGAACGCCGATCACTCGCGATCGCCAGCCACTGGCCCTTCGAACAATGGGGACGATTCCTCCCCGAACACACCACCGCCGCCAGCATCCTCGACCGGCTCCTGCACCACGCCACCATCGTCATCACCGACGGCGACTCCTACCGCATGACACACCGAACGGAGGT
>NZ_JAMBDT010000185.1:0-2622 GCF_025143765.1 Gordonia sp. p3-SID1431 | reverse complement strand
AACGATCCCGCCTTCCTCGACCGCCACGGCATCATCGACGCCGACACCGCCCGGCAGCTGCTCGCCGAAGCGCGCCGCACCTACATCCACCCCGCTCCTACCGGACCCGACGGTTCACCGGCTCCAGACGCAGACAGTTCGACAACGCGGTACACCCCGTCGAAGAAGCTGCAGGCCCTGGTGCGTGCCGGCGAACTGTGCTGCACCTTCCCGGGCTGCAACGCCCCGGTCTGGCAGATCGATCTCGACCACACCGAACCCTTCGATCACACCGACCCGCGTCGCGGTGGCCCGACCGATGCGCGCAACCTCAAACCGCTGTGCCGGTTCCATCACCGCATCAAGACCTTCACCAGCTGGCAGGACCACCAAGACGAATTCCAGACCGCCTGGTTCACCACACCCACCGGGCACATGTTCGTCGGCAACGCCTTCAGCGGACGCGACCTGTTCAACAAGCTCTTCCCCAGACGGTCACCCGATCACCCCGCCCGCGACAGACTCAACACCCAGCGCGACAACGACTTCCGACGCCACCAACGCGCCGAGAAGCGCTGGAACGACGCCAACCCACCGCCCTTCTAGCAGTGTTTTACGCCTACCGGGGACCTCCGTAGTAACGCCGGAGGAACTCGTCGCGGTACTCGGTGTATGTGCCGTTCTCGATGGCCTGGCGGGCCCGGTCGACGAGCGTGACGATGAAGGACACGTTGTGCAGCGTCGCCAGCGTGGGGCCGAGGCCTTCCTTCGCCTTGAACAGATGATGCAGGTAGGCCCGGCTGTACTGCGACGTGTAGTTCTCGACCTCGGGGTCGAGCGGCCGGAAGTCACTGCGATACTTGGCATTCGTGACGTTGTACCGGCCGTCCAGTGAGTAGATCGCACCGTTGCGGGCGACCCGGGTCGGCGATACGCAGTCGAAGGTATCGACGCCGTTCTCGATGGCGGTGAAGATGTCGTCGGGTTCACTGATCCCCAAGAGGTGTTTCGGGGAGTCCTCTGGGAGTTCGTCGTTGACCCAGCCGACGATGGTGCCGAGGTTGTCCTTCTCGAGTGCTCCGCCGATGCCGTAACCGCCGAAGCCCTTTCCGCCGGCAGCGCGGTCCGCCTCGCTCAAGGCGACGAGGTCACGGGCGGCCTTGCGCCGCAGATCCTCGTACTGGGCGCCCTGGATGACACCCCAGAGCGACTGTTGCGGCCGGTGTGCGCGTTCGACGCTCAACCGATTGTGTTCGGCGAGACAGCGAATCGCCCACAACCGGGTGCGCTCGAGCGAATTCACCTGGTACTCGCGAGTGTTCATCAGGGTGGTCAGCTCGTCGAAGGCGAAGATGATGTCGGCCCCCAGCTGGTGTTGGATCTGCATCGACACCTCCGGCGTGAAACGATGCGCCGAACCGTCGAGGTGCGACTTGAAGGTCACCCCGTCGTCGTCGACCCGCGAGAGCCGTTCTTTGCCGTTGGCGGTGAGGTCGTCGTCGGGGGTGCCGGTGGCCTCCATCGAGATGACCTTCTTGAACCCCGCACCCAGCGACATCACCTGGAAGCCGCCGCTGTCGGTGTACGTGGGCCCCCGCCAGTTCATGAACGCGCCGAGCCCGCCGGCCGCGTCGATGATCTCCGGCCCCGGCTGCAGATACAGGTGGTAGGCGTTGGCGAGCACGGCCTGGGCGCCGAGGGCAGAGACCGATTCCGGGAGGACCGTCTTCACGGTGGCCTTGGTACCGACGGGGATGAACGCGGGGGTGTGGATCGGACCATGCGGTGTGGTGATCGTCCCCGTGCGCCCACGGGTGCCGGCGAGGGTGGTGCCGACGGCGTAGGTGGGGTCGGCGACTTCGGTTCCGGTACTGCTCACGTCCAGCATCTTCGCAGGTCGGGCGCGCCCACCCCAAACCGACGGCCGGCGCCGGCTACCTGTGCGGTCGACGACACCGCATTCGCTACCGTGGTGAACCATGTCGCGCAGAACTCGTCCCACCGGTCCCACCACGAGCCGCACTCGCCGACCGATCAGGGTCGCGGCGGCGACTCTCGGACTCGCGGCGGCGATATCGACGCTCGTGGCCTGCGGCGCGGAACAGGACGTGACCACCGCTTCGTCGACCTCTCAGGCCGGCGCCGCGGAGTCGGGATCACAGTCCGCCGAACAGCCCGCCACCTCGCCGCCGGTGGTCCCCGGTCGCAAGCCGGTGTCGACCACGGCGTCGAGTGCGACCGCGTCCGACGATTCCGACACCAGTTGCGGCACCATCCCGGGCCCCGACGGCGCGTTGCGAGTCATGATCCTCGCCGGTGACGTGTCCTGCGATTCGGCACGGACCATCGCCACCCAGTACGGACCGAAGATCACCACCGGTCAGCAGCAGTCGGTGGCCGGCTGGACCTGCGCGCCGTCTCAGCTCGAAGGCGTCCTCGCGGCCTGCCAGAAGGGCACCGCGGTCATCGGTTTCGCGCCGTGAGGTGAGTGCCCTGATCGAGGCACCCCTTCCGGGCTTGCTGGTGTTCTGCAACTGGGCCCGGCGCAGAACGACGTGCTTGTGTGGCCGCGCATTCCAGAATTGTGCGGTCCACTTCGGCCCAAACCCGGTTGCCCGTCGCATAAGCCGACAAAGGCCTTAT
>NZ_JAMBDT010000184.1:0-2954 GCF_025143765.1 Gordonia sp. p3-SID1431 | reverse complement strand
TGCGCTCCTCGCACCTCAGGGAGCAGGGGTGGGGTTATGCGATCCTTTCGGATCAGCGCGGCCAGGGAGCGATGGGGTTCCCCTGCCAGCGGGTGTGGGCCGGGACCACGTCGCCGCGCATGACCAGCGATGCCGGCCCGACGGTCGCCGAGTCGCCGAGTCCGGACGCCGGTAGGGCGACGCAGTGCGGGCCGAGGGTCGCGCCCGCCCCGAGCGTGACACGGTCGATGGCCATGACCCGATCGTGGAACAGGTGGGTCTGCACGACGCAGCCGCGCTGCACGGTCGCGCCGTCGCCGAGGGTGACGAGGTCGGCCTCGGGGAGCCAGTAGGTCTCGCACCAGACGCCGCGGCCGATCTTGGCGCCGAGCATCCGCAGCCACAGGTTGAGGATCGGCGTGCCGGTCGCGGCGTTGGCGAACCACGGAGCCGCGACTGTCTCGACGAAGGCGTCGGACAGCTCGTTCCGCCACACGAACGAACTCCACAGCGGATGTTCGCTCACCGTGATGCGGCCGACGACCAGCCATTTCGCCGCCGCCGCGGTGACGCAGGCGATCGCGCCGACGACCAGCAGGAGCAGACCGCTCACCGCTGCCGCGAGCCCGTAGTGCTCATGGACGGCCACGTACTGCAGCGCGAGCAGTAGTCCGACGCCGAGCCCGAACGAGACCATGACCGGCACGAGGCGCAATGTCTCGATCAGCGAGCGGGCGACCTTGAGCGTCGCCGGCGGGTCGAAGGTGCGCGAGGTGTCGATCTCGGCGGCGGTGCGGCGCAGGCGGACCGGTGGGCTGCCCAGCCAACTCGAGCCCGACTTGGCCCGGTCGGGCGTCGCCGACAGCACGGCCACCAGACCGTTCTTGGGGACCTTGCGCCCGGGGCCGGTCATGCCGGAGTTGCCGAGGAATGAGCGCTTGCCGATCTTCGCCTCGTCGATGTGGAGCCAGCCGCCGCCGAGTTCGTACGACGCGACCATCGTGTCGTCGGCGAGGAAGGCGCCGTCGCCGATCGTGGTGAATCGGGGGAGCACGAGCGCGGTCGAGATCTCGGTTCCCTCGCCGACCTTCGCGCCGAGGATGCGGAACCACGTGGGGGTCAGCAGGCTGGCATACAGCGGGAACAGATACGTGCGGGCCGCGTCGAGGAGGCGTTCGGTGATCCAGACCTGCCAGCCGACGCGGGACCGGACCGGGTGATACCCGGTGTGGAGCCCGATCGAGGCGAGCCGGACCAGGACCGCGGTGATCGCCGCGAACACGAACAGGCTCGTCACGGTGGCCACGGGTAACAGGATCAGCGCGCGGATCCCGACGTCGCGCAACCGGTCCGCGGTCAGCGCCCAGGCGCCGATGACGGCCAGGCCCGAGGCCAGCGAGAGCAGGGGGATCGCGGCGAGCCCCAACGACGACAGTCCGTAGATGGGTACCCACCACGTCGCCCGCGGGGGCCGGTGGTCGGGCCAGGGATGCTCGGCCTTGCCGATCTTCACCGCGGGCGACCCGGCCCAGTGCTGCCGGGCCTTGACCCGCCCGAACACCGCCGAACCCGGGGCGACGACCGCGTCACGTCCGACGACCGCACCAGGGGTGAGCGTCGACCGGGCGCCGATCGACGCGCCGCGTTTGATGGCGATCTCGCCGATGTGGACGTCGTCGCCGTCGATCCACCATCCGGAGATGTCGACCTCGGGTTCGACGGACGCGCCGTCCCCGACCGTGAGCAGTCCGGTCACCGGTGGGATGGTGTGCAGGTCGACGCCGCGCCCGATCGACGCCCCGAGAGCCCGCGCGAGGTAGATCATCCACGGCGCACCGGACAGGTTGGCGGCACCGCTGGCGTCGAGGAGTCGCTCGGCCACCCACAACCGGACGTGGACGCTCCCGCCCCGCGGATGAACGCCCGGAGCGACCCCGGCGAGGAGCACCCGCGCACCGAGCGCCGCGATGCACATGCGACCGGGCGGGGTGATGAAGATCAGGAACGCCGCGAGCAGGACCCACCAGTTGATCTCGACCAGCCACTCGACCGTGCGATCCATCCGGTCGGCGACGAGCAGCGCCACGTTGTTCGCCACACCGAGCCATGTGGCCCACTGCAATCCGGTGAGCGTCGTCAGCGGGATGGTCAGCAGGAGCTGCGCCAGCCCGGCCGAGCGTGGGGTCGGTTCGACGAGGCGTTCATCGATGCTCGTCGTCGGGCGGCGGGCGTCGAGCATCTCGGCCATGGACCCGAGGCGCGGACGGTCGTAGAGATCGGCCACCGAGATGTCGGGGTAGCGTTCCCGCACCGCGGTGACGAGCTGGGCCGCGGCCAGTGATCCACCGCCCTCGGCAAAGAAGTCGACGTCCGGGCTGGAGACGGTCATGCCGAGGACGTCGGTCCACAGCTGCGCCAGCCACAGTTCGGTCTCGCTGAGTTCAACGTCGTCATCCACTGGTCTGTCGCTGCCCGGCAGGGGCCAGGGCAGCGCATCACGATCAACCTTTCCCGAAGTGCGCGTAGGCAATTCGTCGACGAGGGCGAGGGTGGGGACCATCGCGGCGGGCAGCTGTCGCCGCAGCTCGGCATGCGCCTCGGCGACGTCGAAGCCGGGATCGGCCGACACGAGATAGCCGACGAGCAGACTGTTGCCAGCCGCGGACTTGCGGACCGCGGCTGCGGCTCCGCTCACGCCGGGCAGGTTCTGCAGAGCGTTGTCGATCTCGCCGAGTTCGATGCGCCGTCCGCCGACCTTCACCTGGTCGTCGGCGCGGCCCATGAACAACAGGCCGGCGGTGTCCAGGCGCACGAGATCGCCACTGCGATAGGCGCGTTCCCAGCCGAGCGTGGGCATCGGTGCGTACTTCTCCGCGTCCTTCGCGGGATCGAGGTAGCGCGCCAGGCCGACGCCGCCGATAACCAGTTCGCCGACCTCGCCTTCGGCCACCGGTTGGCCCTGGGCATCGACGACC
>NZ_JAMBDT010000183.1:0-3131 GCF_025143765.1 Gordonia sp. p3-SID1431 | reverse complement strand
TCGCGCCCGGACTACCAGTTCCTGTTCGGCCCCCTCGTCGACGCCGGGATCACGGTCTTCGCCGCGAACGTCCGCGGGTCGTCGGGATACGGCAGACTCTTCGCCCACGCCGACGACCGGTACGGGCGCTACGCCGGGATCGACGATGCAGCAGATTGCGCGGTGTTCCTCTGCCGTCAGGGCATCGCCGACCCCGACGCGGTCTACTGCTCCGGCCGTTCGTACGGCGGTTATCTAACCCTGGCATGTCTGACCTTCCATCCCGAACTGTTCGCCGCCGGGATCGCCATCTGCGGCATGAGCGACCTGGAGTCGTTCTTCCGCAACACCGAACCGTGGATCGCGGTGGCGGCCTACACCAAGTACGGACATCCGGAGTTCGACCGTGAACTCCTCGCCGACCTGTCGCCGATCCACCGGATCGACGCGGTGCGCGCGCCGCTGCTCGTCGTCCACGGAGCGCACGACACCAACGTGCCGGTGAGCGAGTCGCAACAGATCGTCGCCGAACTCCAGGCACGCGGCGCCGTGGCCGAGATGCTGATGTTCGACGACGAGGGTCACGAGATCGTCAAGCGGCACAATCAACATCGGCTCACCGAGGCGGTCGCCGACTGGATCGCGCGTCACCCGTCCCGGAACCGGTCGTCTCGATGAACAGGCGGATGACCGACCGCCTGCTCGCCCAGCTCGCCGAGACGCGTTCGGCCAACACACGTGCGAATGTGCTCGAGGAACTACGCCGACTGATCCTGTCCGGTGGCGCGCCCCCGGGGACCCAACTCCCGCCGGGCGAGATCGCCGACGCATTCGACGTGAGTCCGATCCCGGTCCGCGAAGCCCTGAAGACACTGGTCGGCGAAGGCCTGGTGGTGCACCGCCCCGGAGTGGGGTACCGCGTGAGTCAGCTGTCCACCGAGGAGCTACGCGAGATCTACTTCGTCCGAGGCACTCTCGAACAAGCAGCACTCGCCCGGTCCGTCGGCCTGATCGACGAGTCCTCGCTGGAGACCGCACGCGCACGCCACATCGAGCTACTCACGGCGGTGAAGTACAACGACGGCAAGGCTTTTCACGACATCTCCCGCGAGTTCCATCGCGCTCTCACCGAGCCGTGCGCGATGCCGCGCCTGCTCAACATGTTCGAGGCGACCTGGAACCTCACCGAGCCGTTCCAGGTGATGAGATCGGTGACCGCCGAGACCCAGCAGGCACTCAACACCGACCACGCCGACCTCCTCGCGGCGTTCGGCGACCGAGACACCGCATCGGTCCTCGACGTCGCACACCGTCACCACCAGCGCCTCGAGAGCGCCGTCATCGAGACCGCCGCACTCCTCGACGTCCGCCACGACTGAGCCCCGGCGAAATATATCTGCCCGTTCATCGCGGGGTAACAATCCGTTCTTACATTTCTCCCATCAGCGTGCTCCCCGTATGACTTCCGACCCCGGCCGCTGACCAGGACCAGGAGAACGCCAATGTCCACACCACCCTCCGGGACGCCCGGACCGCAGGTACCTGCGGCCACGTCTCACACCGGCGCCGCCGGTGAGAGCGTCATCAAGTCCACCTACGACGATCGGCTCACCAACACCGATCTCGCGCCACTGAAGGAACAGAAGTGGACGTGGTACAACATCTTCGCCTTCTGGATGTCCGACGTGCACAGCGTCGGCGGCTACGTGTTCGCGGGAAGCCTTTTCGCGCTGGGCATCGCGGCCTGGCAGGTGCTGGTGGCGCTCGTGGTGGGCATCGTGGCCGTCAACATCCTGTGCAATCTGGTCGCGAAGCCCTCCCAGATGGCGGGCGTCCCCTACCCGGTGACGACCCGGGTCTCCTTCGGCGTCAAGGGAGCCAACATCCCGGCGATCATCCGCGGCGTGATCGCGGTCGTCTGGTACGGCATCCAGACCTATCTCGCCTCAGTCGCTTTCGGGCTCCTGGCGCTGAAGTTCTGGCCCGGACTCGAACCCTGGGGCGATGTCGAACAGCATGGTTTCCTCGGCCTGTCCGCGCTCGGCTGGGCGGGTTTCATCCTGATGTGGATCCTGCAGGCGTTCGTGTTCTGGAACGGCATGGAAACCATCCGGAAGTTCATCGACTTCTGCGGTCCCGCAGTGTATGTCGTCATGATCGCGCTGGCGGCCTACCTGGTCGTCGAGGCCGGTTGGGACAACGTGAGTCTCGACCTGTCGGTCGGCGACGGGCTCTCCGGTTGGTCGTCGTTCACGATGATGATCAGCGCGATCGCACTCGTGATCTCCTATTTCTCCGGTCCGATGCTCAACTTCGGTGACTTCTCGCGGTACGGGCGCACTTTCGGCGAGGTCAAGAAGGGCAACTTCTGGGGCCTGCCGGTCAACTTCCTCTTCTTCTCACTCCTCGTGGTGTGCACGGTCTCCGCGGCGGTCACGGTCATCGGCACCGACGAGGACGGCAACATCATCACCGATCCGGTGCACATCGTCGATCGCATCGACAACACGACCGCCGCGGTGCTGGGCGTGCTCACCTTCGCCATCGCCACGATCGGGATCAACATCGTCGCGAACTTCGTCTCGCCGGCGTTCGACTTCTCGAATGTCGCGCCCACCAAGATCAGCTGGCGAACCGGCGGCATGATCGCGGCGGTCGGCTCCGTGCTCATCACGCCGTGGAACCTCTTCAACAATCCGACCGCGATCCACTACACAATGGACACCCTCGGCGCGGTCATCGGTCCGCTGTTCGGCATCCTCATCGCCGATTTCTACCTCGTCAAGAAGCAGAAGATCGAGGTGGACGAGCTCTTCACCATGAGGCCCGAGGGCGCCTACTGGTACCGCAACGGCTGGAACCCGGTTGCCGTCGGCGCCACCGCCATCGCGTCGATCCTCCCGATCGGTGTCGTCATCTTCGGCACCGTGTATCAGGCCAGCTTCACATGGTTCATCGGCGCGGGCATGGGCATGCTCCTCTACTGGCTCGGGATGAAGTTCGTGCCGACCCGCCTGATCTACGGACCCGCGGCGCTCGCACGGATGACCGATGACATCGAAGTGATGTCGGCGGAGCCCGAGACCGCGGGAACGCCGACCACAGAAGCCGCATCCACCGTGCCCGGGGGCAGTACCCGGAACTGACGGGCG
>NZ_JAMBDT010000182.1:0-3143 GCF_025143765.1 Gordonia sp. p3-SID1431 | reverse complement strand
AACCTCGGTCGCCAGACCCTTCGTGACGCGACCTCCGCAAGCTCAGGGAGCCACGGGGTTCGCTTCTTTCGGATCACGAAGCCGGGGACCAGCCCGCGGGGTCCCGGCCGGTCCAGTTGGCCAGTCGCTCAGTGGGTCCGGCGCCGGGGCGGGGTTCGACGACGACGCCGAACGGCACGTTGGGGTCGGTGCGGATCTCGGCCGGGATGAACTGCTGCGCGACCGCGAGCGTCGCCTCGGCCGTCGCGGGATCTGCTTCCGCGGGTTGCCCGGTGGCAACGGCGAGGTCCCAGCCGTGCACGAGGGTCTCGCTGACATAGCCCCAAAGCGCGCCCGCGCCGGGTACCTCACCCCACGGCACCTGGACCATGCGGGTCAGCGACGCATCATCGGACCATCCCTCCAGGGCGGCCTCGACCAGTGCGGAGTAGGTGGCAGCGTCGTGCTGCTCGGCGATCGTCCGCATCGTTCGGACGTCGAGTCCGTCGGCGAGTGCCCGGGCACGCTCGGCGGTCGCCACGACGTGCGCCGAGAGTGTCCGGACGTCGAAGTCCTCGCAGGGAGTGGGCGCATCCAGCTGATCGTCGGCGATCCCGGTCAGCAGTGCGGTGACCCAACCAGTTGCCACTCGGAATGCGGGACGGGGGTCGACGGGTGCGGCTGGGGCGGGAACGGCCTCTGGTGTGGTTGCGGTCATGATGACGTCCTCTCCTGGTGGTTGGTCGGTCTGCCACCAGTGAATCCGCGATACACGACATCTCCTGTCATGTATTCGGGAGAGAATCATGATCGTGCGCGCCGAACGTCTCATCGCCCTGCTGATGGTGCTGAAGAAGCACGAGCGGGTGACCGCTGCCGAGTTGGCCGCCGAGCTCGGGGTCTCCGAACGAACCGTGCTCCGCGACATCGACGCGCTGTCGCTGTCCGGCGTGCCGGTCTACGCCGAGCGCGGCCGACACGGCGGCTTCGCGTTGTTACCGGGGTATCGCACCGATCTCACCGGACTGACCGTCGACGAGGCCACGTCGTTGCTCGCCGGTACCGGACGGGTCGACTCCCCCGCGTTCACCAGCGCCATGCGCAAGGTGACCGCCGCCCTGCCCGAGGCGCATCGGAGTCATGCCGTGCGCGCCGCGCAGCGGATTCTGGTCCGTCCGGAGGGTTTCGTCAGAACCCCGGAGATCCTCGACGGCCTCCAGGCCGTACAACTCGCCGTGTTCGAGGGCCGACGGATCCGTGTGAGTTACCGCAGCCGGGGTGCGCACACCCCGCGCGAGCACGTCCTCGACCCGATCGGACTCATCGTGGCGGGCGAGACCTGGTACCTCGTCGCCACCTCGTCGCGCGGCAGCACGTCGCACGACGGCGCCGGCTCGGCGGAACGCATGTACCGCGTCTCCCGGATGAGCGACGTGGACGTCCTCGACGAACCGGCGCACCGGTCCGAGGACGTCGACCTCGGCGAGATCTGGGAGCGGCATCGTGACGCGTTCCGACGCTCCTTCGAACCCGTCGACGTGGTGATCGACTGCTCGGTCGACGATGCCGAGCAGATCGAGTCGATCGCCGCCGCAACATATCTCGACCGGCCACCAGAAGGACGATGCCGGCTCGGACTCCGGTTCGCCGACCGTCGCCACGCCACGCGCGCGTTATGGGCGTCGATGTTCGACCACGACTTCGTGGTCTGCGAGCCGGAATGGCTCCGAACCACGCTCGTAGCCCGCGCCCGCGTTGTCGGCGGCGACTAGGCGAGCACATCGGGCCGCCTGCACCGAACGAATGAATCCCCTGGCGAGGTCCCCCCGCCTGTGGTCTGATTCTCGAATGTTCGGGGTTCTCACTCCATGTCGGCACGCACTCGACGACGACCTGATGGACCAGTGGCGCTCCCACCTGTGCGGGGTCTGTCTGACGCTACGCGACAACCACGGCCAGTCGAGCAGGTTGACGGTCAACACCGATGCGGTGATGGTCTCAATCCTCACCGCGGCCCAGTCGGCGGCGGAGTGCGCCTCCACCGAGGCCGGTCGGTGTCCCCTACGCGGAATGCGCACGGCGACAGTCGTGTCCGCCGACGAACCGGGTGTCCGCCTCGCCGCGACCGCCTCCCTCACCCTCGCCGCAGCGAAGGCGGCCGACGTCGGCAACGAGCAGCGACACGCGCTGGCGCCCCGTCGGCCGGTACGCGCGAAGCTCGCCGACTATGCCGGGAGCCACCTGCGCCGGAATGCCGCGGCCGACACCGAGGTCGCCCGACGTCTCGATGTGGACGGCATGATGACGACGCTCTCGCGTCAAGCCGAGATCGAGTCGACGAGCGTCGTCCTCGACGACCTCACCCAGGCGTCGGCAGTGGCTGCGGCACAGGTCTTCTCCGCGTCGGCGATACTCGCCGACGCACCCCGCAATGAGGCCGCGCTCTCCGACATCGGTGCCGATTTCGGCCGGATAGCGCACCTCTTGGACGCGGTCGACGACTATGACTCCGACGCCGAGCAGGGACGGTACAACCCACTCCGGTCCACCGGAACGTCGCCGGAGACCGCGCTCGAGCAGTGCCGGCGACTCGCCTCCGCGATCCGGGCCCGCTACGCCGACCTCGAACTCGTCGACGACCGACTCCTACGGGTGGTGTTGCTCGACGGACTGCGCCACGCGATCCACAAGCGCATGCACCCGCACGCGGAGGCCCCTTCGGTGGTCGCCGACTCGCGCACCCAGTGGCCGCCGCACCGGCCGTTCGGCTATCCGACCGAGTGGCCGTACCCGCCACCCTTCAAACCGAATCGATCGTTCCACGAACGGATTCTGCCGTTCATCGGCGTCTCGTGCTTCGGCAAGGCCTGCTGCGTCGACCACTGGAATCACTTCACCGACAAGTACAAGGACGCGGTCTGCGACGACTGCGACTGCTGCGATTGTTGCGACTGCTGCGACCTGTGACCCGCCCGGGCGGGCGGGTCAATTGAGGAGCGAGCAATGCGCTCCCTCTGTGTTCGCTGAGGCGCGAGCAATGCGCTCCCCCTGTGCTCCCCGAGGTGCGAGCAATGCGCTCCCCCTGTGCTCCCTGAGGTGCGAGCAATGCGCTCCCCCTGTGCTCCCTGAGGTGCGAGCGAAGCGAGCCACGAAGGGCTCCGCAA
>NZ_JAMBDT010000181.1:0-3198 GCF_025143765.1 Gordonia sp. p3-SID1431 | reverse complement strand
CTCGCAAGCTCGCTCCTCAGGGAGCAGGGGGGTCGCCGTCCTTACTCCCTGAGGAGCGCAAGCGGGCTGCCTTCTCTGCTCCCTGAGGTGCGAGGAGCGCAAGCGGGCTGCCTTCTCTGCTCCCTGAGGTGCGAGGAGCGCAAGCGGGCTGCCTTCTCTGCTCCCTGAGGTGCGAGGAGCGCAAGCGACGAGCCTCGAAGGGTCGGCGACGTCAGGGCACGAGGATCGCCCGCCCGCGGACCCGGCCGGCGTCGAGGTCGTCGAGCGCCTGCTGGAAGTCGTCGAGGGCGTAGGTGCTGGTGTGCAGCTTCACCTTTCCCCGCGCGGCGAGGTCCATCAGTTCCCCGAGGTCGTTGTACGACCCGACGAGGTTGCCGATGTAGTTGATCTCCGTGGAGATCACGTCGATGGTCGGCACGTTGATGTTCTCCCCGTATCCGACGACGAAGAAGCTGCCCGCGCGCCGCAGCATCGCGGTACCCTCGGCGGTGGCCCCGCCCTCGCCGACGAAGTCGAGCACTGCCTCGGCGCCGTGCCCACCGGTCAGCTCGAGAACCTTCTCGACATGTGAACCGTCGGCGACGATCCCGATGTCGGCCCCGATCTGCTGGGCGAGTTCGACGGCGTCCGGATTACGGTCCACCACGATGAGCCGGACCGCCGAGATGGCCGCGAGAACCTGAATCCCGATGTGCCCCAGTCCTCCGGCGCCGATCACCACGCAGGTGTCCCCGGGACGCGTCATGCGCGCGACCTTGGCGGCGGCGTGATACGCGGTGAGTCCCGCGTCGGCGAGTGCGGCGACGTCGGCGGGTTCCAGGGAATCGTCGATCCGCACGACGCTGCGGGCGGTGGTTTTCAGGAATTCGGCATATCCGCCGTTGGTGTCGATGCCCGGGAACTGGCTGTTCTCGCAGTGGACGTCGTCGCCGAACCGGCACGCCCGGCAGAGACCGCAAGTGATGAGCGGATGCAGGATCACCTTGTCGCCGACGGCCACGTTCGTGACCGCGTCCCCGACCGCGTCGACCCAACCCGCGTTCTCGTGGCCGATCGTGTACGGCAGCGCCACACCGGATTTCTCCTCCCACTGGCCCTCGAGGATGTGCAGGTCGGTGCGGCACACGCCGGCGCCCCCGATCTTCACGATGACGTCGAAGGGACCGGTCACCTCCGGTGCGGGAATCTCGTTGAGTTGCAACTTGTCGTGGTAACCCACGACCTGGACTGCGCGCATGGTCTACTCCTGTTCCGTTCGGGTGATGGCGTCGCGGGTGGTCCGGAGGTCGGTGATGACGGGTCCGCTCCGGCCGTCGCAGGCCGTGTCGTCGGCGTAACGGGTGGCGAGCAGGCCGCGGCAGAAGTGGCTGTTCCCCTCCATCGAGATGCGCACCGAGCGCGCGAAGCGCAGGCGCATCGGCACCTGTTCGGCCGGCAACGGGCGGCCCTCCTCGTCGACGACGACGAGGCTGTTGGGGCACACGCTGAGCCCCAACTCCATCCGCCGTCGTAGCAGCGCCGACTTGCGGTGGCCGCGCGGAAGATCCCGCAGGGCGAGGCGGTCGACCTCGGACACGAGCACGCGTCCGGCGGTGAGCTCGGCCGCGACGCAGCGCTCCATCGCGGCGGTGTGTGCTTTGCGCCGGAACGTGAGTCGGAGCTCGTCGAGGCTCTCGAGTGCCTCCACCCCGAACGTGCTCTTGTAGCCCGCGTGCGCGTCGAGTCCGGTGTTGATCTTGTCGCTGTCGTGATGATCGTCGAGCAACACGCGGACCTGACCGATCCCGTCGATGTCCTCGAGCGCATCGAGGGCGTCCGAACCCATGAGGTAGGCGAAGTTCGGCGAACAGAACGAGGTGGGAAGTCGCAGATGGACCGTCACCCCGGCGTCCTCGAGGAGGATCGACCGGACGAAGGCGAGATCGGTGATCGGCTCGTCGAGTTCGGGATCGAGGACCGTGTCCAGCGCAGCGAGTACGTCGCGCTCGAGGCGGCTCGCCCGGTCGACGCCGAGTGCCGGCCGATCGTCCAGGGCGGTCATGCGTTCACCGCGTCCTTCGCCCCGGCCGCCACCTCGGCATCCGGATCGGCTGCGCTGGTCGGCAACCGCAGCTCCTCGGGCACCTCGATGTGCGGGTACAGCGCGGCCGCGTTCAGACCGAGGATCTTCTTCTTCTGCTCGACCGTGATCGGTGCGTACTCGGTCATGTCCTCGGGGATCTGGAAGTCGACGAACTTCTCGACCAGCCACTGCGGGGTCCACAGCGCGTAGTCGCTGGCGAAGAGGATCTTGTCCTCGCCGATCCAGTACAGGAGCTCGCCGATGATCTGCGCGAAGTATCGCGGCCGCGTGTGGATGAACGGGATCGCCACGGCCAGACCGCCGAACACGTTGGACTCCTGGGTTGCGATCCAGCAGAAATCCTCGAGCCGGGGCAGGCCCACGTGCTCGATGACGAAGTTCAGGTCGAGGTAGTCGGTGGCCACCTTGTCGACATCGGCGACGTCGAAAGCGTCACGGTCCAGCGGCCGGATGGTGGGGCCCTTGTGAATGTGGACGTTCTTGATGCCGAGTTTGATGCACTCCTCGAGATAGCGCCGCGACCAGGCGTCGTCGAGCTTGTATCCGCGTGAGTCGCCGAACCATTCGGCCGTGTAGAGCTTGACGCCCTTGAGGTTCATCGTCTCGGCGTCGCGCCGCAGCTGCTCGAGACCGGCCTCGCCGTGGCGGGGATCGTAGGCGTGGTTGTAGGTCAGCAGGCCGGGATTGTCCTCGCACAGCTTGAGCGAGTCGTCGACCTGGGCGAAACCGTTGACGTAGAAGTCCTTCAGGATGGTGGCCTGGAAGATGGCATGGTCGGCCGGCCCCTCCTCGAAGAGGTCTCGCATCAGGCGGTCCGGGCCGTAATAGGTGTAGGTGTCGTAGTCCCACACCTTGTCCTCGGGGCTGAGGTTGCGGTGATAGTCGTAGAAGCAATCGATGAACTGCTTGCCGTGGATGTTCTTCTGATTGGACTCGCGTCCGTCCCAGAGGTGGACGTGGGCGTCGACGATGAAGTACTTGTCGCCGTTCTTCTCGTACATCGTGTGCTCCTGACGATCGTGGGCTGTGGTCTCGGCGGGCGGGGCCGGGTTGTCTCGGATGTGATGGGCGGGGAGGTGTTCTCGGTGGTGGGCGGGGTGGTGCGGGGTTGGTGT
>NZ_JAMBDT010000180.1:0-3431 GCF_025143765.1 Gordonia sp. p3-SID1431 | reverse complement strand
AACGAGATCACTTGGTGATCTTGGTGACTCGACCCGCACCGACGGTGCGGCCACCCTCGCGGATGGCGAAACGCAGGCCCTCGTCCATGGCGACCGGCTGGATGAGCTTGACGCTCATCTCGGTGTTGTCGCCCGGCATGACCATCTCGGTGCCCTCGGGGAGGGTCACGACGCCGGTCACGTCCGTGGTACGGAAGTAGAACTGCGGACGGTAGTTGTTGAAGAACGGGGTGTGACGGCCGCCCTCGTCCTTGGACAGGATGTACGCCTGGCCCTCGAACTCGGTGTGCGGGGTCGTGGTGCCCGGCTTCACGATGACCTGACCGCGCTCGACGTCCTCACGCTTGAGGCCGCGGAGCAGCAGACCGGCGTTGTCGCCTGCCTGTGCCGAATCGAGGAGCTTGTGGAACATCTCGATACCGGTGACGGTGGTCTTGGTGCTCTTCTCGCGGATGCCGACGATCTCGACTTCCTCGTTCACGTTGACCTCGCCGCGCTCCACACGACCGGTGACCACGGTGCCGCGGCCGGTGATGGTGAAGACGTCCTCGACGGGCATGAGGAACGGCTTCTCGGTCTCGCGGACCGGGTCCGGGATCGACTCGTCGACGGCAGCCATGAGCTCTTCGACCGACTTGGTCCACTCGGGGTCACCCTCGAGGGCCTTGAGAGCCGAGACCTTGACGACCGGGGCTTCCTCGTCGAACTCCTGGGCGGCCAGCAGTTCGCGGACCTCCATCTCGACGAGCTCGATGATCTCGTCGTCGTCGACCATGTCGGCCTTGTTCAGGGCGACCAGGATGTAGGGCACACCGACCTGGCGGGCCAGCAGCACGTGCTCGCGGGTCTGCGGCATCGGGCCGTCGGTGGCGGCGACCACGAGGATCGCGCCGTCCATCTGGGCAGCACCGGTGATCATGTTCTTGATGTAGTCGGCGTGACCGGGGGCGTCGACGTGGGCGTAGTGACGCTTCTCGGTCTCGTACTCGACGTGCGAGATGTTGATCGTGATACCGCGAGCTTTTTCCTCGGGAGCCTTGTCGATCTGATCGAACGCGAAGCTCTTGTTGAGGTCCGGGTACTTGTCGTGCAGCACCTTGGTGATGGCCGCGGTCAGCGTGGTCTTGCCGTGGTCGACGTGACCGATGGTGCCGATGTTCACGTGCGGCTTGGTCCGCTCGAACTTCGCCTTCGCCACTTGATTGTCCTCCTGGACTTGTTGCTCTACTGGGCGGATCCCAGCAGGGGTTTTCTTCTTACGTTGGTGCGCAGAACTGGTCGGCGCATGTCGCTAGGACCGGGTTTACTCGCCGGTGGCCTTCGCGATGATTTCCTTCGACACGTTCGCGGGAACCTCCGCGTACGAATCGAACACCATGGAGTAGTTTGCCCGGCCCTGGGTCTTCGACCGGAGGTCTCCGATGTAGCCGAACATCTCCGACAGCGGCACCTGTGCCTTCACGACACGCGCACCACTGCGCTCCTCCATGGCCTGGATCTGGCCACGGCGGGAGTTCAGGTCGCCGATCACGTCACCCATGTAGTCCTCGGGAGTCGTGACCTCGACGGCCATCAGGGGCTCGAGGATGACCGGACCGGCCATCCGCGCAGCTTCCTTCAGGGCCTGCGAGCCGGCGATCTTGAACGCCATCTCCGAGGAGTCGACGTCGTGGTACTGACCGTCGAGCAGGGTGACCTTCAGGTTCACCAGCGGGTATCCGGCGAGGACACCGTACTGCATGGCGTCCTGGGCACCGGCGTCCACCGACGGGATGTACTCGCGCGGGACGCGGCCACCGGTGACGGCGTTGGCGAACTCGTAGGTCGCACCGTCCTCGGCGTCCACCAGGGGCTCGAGCTTGATGATGACCTTCGCGAACTGGCCCGATCCACCGGTCTGCTTCTTGTGGGTGAACTCGTGCTTCTCGACCGTCTTGCGGATGGTCTCGCGGTAGGCCACCTGCGGCTTGCCGACGTTGGCCTCGACCTTGAACTCGCGCTTCATGCGGTCGACGAGGATGTCGAGGTGGAGCTCGCCCATACCGCCGATGACGGTCTGGCCGGTCTCCTCGTCGAGCTGGACCGAGAAGGTCGGGTCCTCTTCGGCGAGCTTCTGGATCGCGGTGCCCAGCTTCTCCTGGTCGGACTTGGTCTTCGGCTCGATCGAGACGTTGATGACCGGGTCCGGGAAGCTCATGGACTCGAGCACGATCGGCGACGCCGAATCGCACAGGGTGTCACCGGTGGTGGTGTCCTTGAGACCGATCATCGCGTAGATGTGGCCCGCGGTGGCGTCCTCGACCGGGTTCTCCTTGTTGGCATGCATCTGGAAGAGCTTGCCGACGCGCTCCTTCTTGCCCTTGGTGGCGTTGAGCACCTGGGTGCCGGCGTTGATCTTGCCGGAGTACACGCGCACGAAGGTGAGCTTGCCGAAGAACGGGTGAGCCGCGATCTTGAACGCGAGAGCCGAGAACGGCTCGTCCGCGGACGGCTTGCGCGAGAGGATCTCCTCCTCGTCGCCCACGGCGTGACCCTCGACCGACGGCACGTCCAGCGGGGACGGCAGGTAGTCGATGATCGCGTCGAGCATGGGCTGCACGCCCTTGTTCTTGAACGCCGAGCCACAGATCACCGGGTAGAACTCACGGGCGATCGTGAGCTTGCGGATCGCGCCCTTGATCTCCTCGGTGGTCAGCTCTTCGCCGCCGAAGTACTTCTCGAGCAGTGCCTCGTCGGTCTCGGCGACCGTCTCGAGGAGCTTCTCGCGGCACTCCGCAGCCTGGTCGACCAGATCGGCGGGGATCTCCTCGATGGTCGGCGCAGCGCCGATCTCGACGGTTCCGCGCCAGGTGATCGCCTTCTGCTCGATGAGGTCGACGACGCCGTCGAAGTTGTCCTCGGCGCCGATCGGCAGCTGCAGGACCAGCGGCTTGGCGCCGAGGCGCTCCTCGATGGTGCGCACGGTGAAGAAGAAGTCCGCACCGAGCTTGTCCATCTTGTTGACGAAGCAGATACGCGGGACGTCGTACTTCTCCGCCTGACGCCAGACCTGCTCGGACTGCGGCTCGACGCCTTCCTTGCCGTCGAACACGGCGACCGCGCCGTCGAGCACGCGGAGGCTGCGCTCCACCTCGACGGTGAAGTCGACGTGGCCGGGGGTGTCGATGATGTTGATCTGGTTCTTGTTCCAGAAACACGTCACCGCCGCGGAGGTGATGGTGATCCCCCGCTCCTTCTCCTGCTCCATCCAGTCGGTGGTCGAGGCACCGTCGTGGGTTTCACCGATCTTGTAGTTCACACCGGTGTAGAAGAGGATTCGCTCGGTGGCGGTGGTCTTGCCGGCATCGATGTGGGCCATGATGCCGATGTTGCGAACCTTGTTCAGGTCGCTGAGCACTTCCTGTGCCACTTAATCGCCTCGCATTTTCGCT